>CAZAIO010000035.1:19870-22138 GCA_964485235.1 uncultured Dehalococcoidales bacterium | reverse complement strand
AACGGTAGCAGGAAGTCCGGTACGGTTCAAGGGGCACGGCACTGATCCGGACGGCAATGTAGTTTTGTATATATGGCTGTCAGACCTGGATGGACAACTGAGCAATGAGATGGAATTTACTACGTCGTCACTTTCTGCGGGAGAACACGCAATTTCGTTTAAAGTTCAGGACAATAGCGGTACATGGTCGGAAGAGGCTATCGGAACCGTTACTATTTCAAAGGTGTCTGTTGACACACCGGTAGTCGAATTTTTCCTGGCGACCCCCGACAGGATAGGGCTGGACTCTTTTACAACTCTTAGCTGGTATGTATCGGGTGTAGAGCAGGTGAATATAGACAATGGTATCGGTGATGTCGCCAATACGGGCAAAGTCAGAGTTTCACCGTTATTGAGCACACGATACACGTTGTCGGCCGGGAATGAGAGTGGAAAAACAGAGGCTGTGGTCGACGTGATTGTGGTCCCGAAGGAGCATACAGGGTTGCCGGTTATCGACAGTTTTGCCGCTGATCCGGGCGATGTTACTGCCGGAGATAAGGCCGAGCTGAGATGGAATGTAAGAAATGCCGACGTGGTTACAATTGAACCGGATATAGGCGCGGTCGAGCCGGCAGGAACGGTTGAAATACAGCCTGATAACACAATGTCTTACGTTATTTCAGCCGGAAACGATGCAGGAATCGTATTGTCCACCACACAGGTGCTGGTTTCTACGACTCAGGTGAGCGGACAGCCTGACTTATTTATCAGCACTATGGATAAAGTAGTGACAGCAGACGGCGTACGGATTGGGTATACGATCATGAACAGGGGCACCCGAACTGCGCCTGAATGTACAGTCAGGCTATATGCCAACGGACTGCCTCAAGCGGATGACAGGCCCGGTGTCATAGCCGGCGGCGAGGCGGTTACCAGGGTCATAGAAGGCTGGATATATGATCCTGCAACACGCGTGGTGGACATTGTCGCCGATGCGGACCACAACGTGGCTGAGGACGATGAGGACAATAATGAACTGCAAATAGCATTTCCAGTTGTGACCGGCTATGATTTTGTGATTAATGCTCCCGGAGCACAATGGGGGAGTGGTTACCCGTATGAGCCGTTGGAGTTCGGCGGCAATGTGAGCGACGAAAATGGTTTTGCCCTCTTTCGAATGGATAAAGAGTTAGAGGACGGAACCGGACCGGATACGTACCTTGAGACACATCCGCGCTGGACGGCCGGTGGGTGGATTATCGGCGACTATAATACGAACCTCTCAGTAGAACCCGGCGATCATTTCTATTGTGTGGTGGGACTGCTGCACGGCGCAGCGACCGGAAGCGTCCGTTTCTGGGTCTATATAAGGGAACATGGAAAGCCGGAATGGGAAATACTTATGCCCGGCGTCCCCGATGTTTATGACTACAAGCTCGAAACTGTATCCGTACCAGTTCCTTCTGAATACTACGGGAAAAACGTAGATTTCAGCCTCCGTGTCGATTCGGTTGCCAATCCTTTGCAGGACTGGGCGGTCTGGGTCAATGCCAGGATAATACGCTGACAGGTTACCCGTGGAAAAAGCTATTGTCCTGCCGGTTATCCTGTTAATTAGTCACTTCCGCCGGTAATTATCCGTTACGTCTGTAAATTGAAATTCTATACGCAGATCGGACAAATTAACCGTCTATAAGAATGATTCTTTCGGTCGATTTATTCCCGTTCCAGTCACCGTCCCAGTCGCCGTCGGAACCGTAGCGCCACTGCCCGGAAAAAGATTTCCCGTCGGACGAGAGCGTGAACTCGAAATCGCCTGCGTCATCGGGCGGTGCGTACGAAGGTGATTCCGACCACGTACCGCGAAGAATGTTATCGGAGACGGTCCCCTGGATCTTGCCTTCGTCCCATGTATATGTTCCTGTTACGGTATTGCCGCTCTGTTTCAGTTCCATTCTTCCCCACTGTCCGCTTTCCCATACTCCGGTCCATGGAAGTACTTCCTGTGGTGGCGGAGTCGAGCCGAGCGTTGGTTTGCCGTCCTGCTCTCCGGTCTGAGCAGGCGGCTCGCTTACAGGCTGTTGATGGGCCTGTTCTTCCTGCGATACCGTAAACGTACAACCGGATAGCCCGGCGGTGAGCGGGACGAGAAGCAGACATAACAGAGTGAATATAAGGAATGTCCTGCTGTTGGCTTTCATTGTAGAACCCCTTAATTTTAGTTAATACGGTGCTTCAAATATACTACAGTGATTGTAAAAGTCAATAAACATATACGATTTATCC
>CAZAIO010000035.1:16020-19770 GCA_964485235.1 uncultured Dehalococcoidales bacterium | reverse complement strand
AATGATAAATTGAAGGTTATTCGATTAGTAAATACAAAACTATGTTCCTGTTTTTTACAATTAGAAGGTTGTTACTGTGGTATTGTAAGAAAGTGCGGAATAAGCGAAAATAGGTCATATATGTTTAATGTGATGGCTTGTAATAAGAAGCCTTCAGACTTATTTAGAAGGGAGGATAATAATGGGAAAATCGATTGTTATTATCGGCGGCGGTATAGCCGGTCTTGCCGTCGGGTGTTACGCACAGATGAACGGGTATAAAACTCAGGTATTTGAAATGGGCGATAAGCCCGGCGGGTTATGTACGGCATGGGAACGAAAAGGGTATACCATTGACGGTTGCCTGCATTGGTTATGCGGCTCTTCACCGGAAATCAGTCTATATCGCTACTGGGAAGAATTGGGCATGATACAGGGAAAGAAGATTATCGATATGGAACAATTCTGCCGGATCGAGGGACCCGAGGGAAAGGTATTTACTATATATACTGATATCGACCGGCTGGAAAAACATATGAAAGAGCTTGCACCGGAAGACTCTGCCTTCATAATGGAATTTGCTACTGCTCTCCGTCATTTTACAAAGCTTAATATGTCATCCGATAAAGCACCTGAACTATGTAACATATTTGACGGGATAAAGATGTTCGCGAAAATGATTCCTCACATGAGTGATTTTAAAAAGTGGGGCGGGATGACATTGAAGGAGTTTGCCGAACATTTTCAGAATCCGTTCCTGAGAAATGCGTGGGAAGCCATGATGTATCCGGAGATGTCTATTATGGGGATTTTTTTCACGCTTGCCTGGCTGCACTTGAAGACCGCCGGTTATGTAATCGGCGGTTCAATGGAGCTTTCGCGCGGCATTGAAAAACGTTATCGGGACCTTGGGGGAACCATTCGTTATAAATCGGAAGTAACGGAGATACTGGTGGAGAATAATATTGCTACAGGGATCAGGCTTTCCGACGGCACTGAGCACAGGGCGGATTACGTGGTCTCAGCGGCGGACGGCTATACCACTATTTTCAACATGCTCGGCGAAAGATATATAGATGCCAGGATTAAAGGCTATTATGAGACTCTGCCGATATTTCAACCACTGGTCTATATCGCACTCGGTATTAACCGTTCATTCGAAGATATGCCGCAGATAGTATCCGGTATAATGTTTCCGCTGAAGGAGCCAATTACTATTGCCGGGAAAAAAGAAGAATGGCTAAATGCGCATATCTATAACTTCGATCCAACGCTTGCCCCGGAGGGAAAGACCGTCGTTATGGTTATGTACCAGACAACATACCGGTATTGGGAATCGTTGAGGGAAAATATGTCAGACTATAAAGCGGAAAAGGAAAGGATTTGCAATGATGTTATAGCTGCGCTTGATCAACGTTTTCCGGGACTGGCATCGCAGGTGGAAATGCGGGATATGGCGACCCCCGCTACATTCAATCGCTATACCGGCAACTGGCAGGGAAGCTTCGAAGGTTGGCTTATCACGCCGGATACATCGAGGCTGAATATGAAAAAAACGCTGCCCGGGCTTTCTAATTTTTACATGGCGGGACAGTGGGTGCAGCCCGGCGGTGGACTACCGGGCGCGGTTATAAGCGGATGCTATGCGGCGCAGCTTATCTGTAAAAACGATAAAAAGAAGTTTATAACAGCAGTCCCTTAGGTTTACATCCGGCAGGCAGGCTCTGTATTTCGTATGTGCACGATGCCTGTAAGTATCCTGTAGAACAGCTAATATGCTGCTGCGGTTTATCAGGCTTGTATCGATTGTGATTGTGCAGAGATTTGATATTGAAATCACTATGCCGGGATGCTGCCGGCATTTGAATTAAAAGAGAAAACAGGTATATCATAGTCCGGGTATGCCACATATTATTTTACATAATATACAGCATTATCTGCGATAATTATGAAGTCTAAGAACCGGAATGTCATTATGTATTTGGTATATGAAATAACAGGAAAGAGTGTCAGATAGACAGATGATTGAAGTCAGTAATGTAACCAAGAAGTTCGATGTTACCATAGCGCTCGACGATGTGAGCTTTCACGTGAACGACGGGGAGATATTCGGATATCTCGGTCCGAACGGAGCGGGAAAGACCACTACCATGAGAATAATTCTGGGGCTTTTAAAGCCGACATCGGGAGAAGCCCTGGTGCAGGGAAAGGACCTTAGTAAAGACAATATACTCAGAGGGCGGGTCGGTGTTTTGCTTGAGAACGATGGTCTTTATGATCGTATCACAGCATATGAGAACCTTAATTATTATGCACGAATTTACGGTGTAACCGAAAGGGAAAAGAAAATACAGGACCTTCTGCAACTCACCGGGCTTATAAACAGAAAAGATGAAAAAGTCGGCGGGTATTCCCGGGGGATGAAAAGAAAGCTGGGCCTCGCTCGGGCGATCGTTCATGACCCTGATATTCTCTTTTTCGATGAGCCTTCAGCGGGACTCGATCCGGAAGCTCAGAAAATGGTGCGGGATCTGATAGTGAACCTGTCGCGGGAAAAGAAGATTACCATCTTTTTGAATTCCCATGACCTTGATGAAGTGCAGAGAATTTGTTCCAGGATTGCAATATTGAAAAACGGGAAGATTATGGTATCGGATACTCTGGAAAATCTCAGGAACAGGTTAGCCGCACCGTCGATAGAGATTGTATTTGCCGACCGGGATAAGGCTGCCGCTGCATCGGGTATTGTGAGCGCTGTGGAACATGTAGCGGGATGCGAACAGCGGGACAACCTGCTGGTTGTAACACTGGATAACAACGGAAGCTCGTCCGCGCTGCTCAGCCTACTGGTAGAGAAAGGGATAGCGGTTGAGGAGATGAAAAAAGTAACGAAATCTCTCGAAGAAGTATATCTGGAAACTGTAGCGGAGAAAAAATAGTCATGAACAGAACGTTGATAGTAGCCGCCAAGGAGCTTACAGAGATATTCAAAGACAGGAGAACCGTAATAGTAAGCCTGTTTTTTGCTCTTTTCTTTTCGATCATGTATTCGATGCGGTTTCTCGATAAGGAGCACTTTTCAGATCCGTCGATGATAGGGAGTCCCGTGTTTTTCCTTTCCACTGCAGTCGGTTTTTTCGTGGTTTATATGTCGACCAGCCAGATATTCTTACGGGAAAAACTGGATAAAGTGATCGAAACTGTATTATGTACTCCGCTCACCCTGAGGGAGATCTGGCTCGGTAAAGTGCTGGCTGTTGGGCTCTTCTCATATTTGCTGTCTATTTTTACTGCTATGATGATCATCATAGCTTCAAGTTTTTTTTACGGTGCCCCTCTATTTCCCGGCGTCCCTGTATTCTTTCATGTATTTATAGGAGTCCCCTTATTCGTTACGGCAATAGCAGGGCTGATAGGATTTCTCCAGTTATACCTCGGCCTGCGTGAGAACCGGATCGTCAATTTCATTTTATTCGTACCCATATTCGGCGCGCTTTATGGCGTAGGGTATGTGTTAGGGGACAATACAATAATTTCATGGTTATATGTCGGGATACTTTTGTTAATTTCGGTACTCCTGATGGGCGTTGCTACCTACCTGATACGGCATCTGAGCAAAGAGCGGATCATTACCACTATATCCTGATTAATGTTTTATGGTGAGTTGTCTTTGCGGTTCCATTTGTTCCTGTTTTTCAGGCTTATAATTATATAGACCAGCCCGATTAAAATGAAAGGTGAGGCGACGAAAAAAGGCAGGTGGACGAAAAA
>CAZAIO010000035.1:9798-15920 GCA_964485235.1 uncultured Dehalococcoidales bacterium | reverse complement strand
CCAGCCCGATTAAAATGAAAGGTGAGGCGACGAAAAAAGGCAGGTGGACGAAAAAGTATACCGCCATCATAATAACACCCATAAGGAAAAATACCGCTCCCATTATAAAAAACGTCCGATAGTCCGGCTCTTTCTGAATACCTTCCTTGCGCGTTTTCAGGACCAGCAGTATAAGCAGGACAGTTGTTACGACCAGTACGATAACACTCGTTATAATCAGCGTAAGAAACAGGTTCATCGACGTTCCTTTCAAATATACCTGATGTTTATTTGCGCAAACCGGGCTTCTATAGTATCGGGCAACTGGTCGGACACCTTAGATTAGCACAAGTCACGATAATGTTAAAAGGGGCTGAATCTACCGGCCGTGCATCTGCAGTGTTCACGGTTTTTCAATGAAGAGGGATGATTGAAGTTATTACATCCGGAGACTATCAGTCACGGGATAGCATGACGTAGTTAACGAAGGCGCTGTGCTGAAATCCGCGTTTTTCAAAGAAGCTTTGTAACTGGATATCAGTCTCGTGGACGACGGCACGAATGATATTGATACCCCGTGAATGGCTGTATTTCTGTATCGCTCCAATCAATTTGCTCGCAATGCCAAGGTGGCGGTAGTCAGGGTCTGTAACCACCGCCTGTATATTGACGACTTTAGAGAAAGGTACGCCTACATACATCAAACGGGCAAGAATGAACCCGATTATCTTTCCGTCCATTTCGTAGACGTAACTGAAATCAGACGGTCCGCCGGGTTCAAGTGTTGCCATATCGTCAGGGGAAAAGAGATTACTTCCGCCGCTGAGCTTTCTGTCAAGGTCGAATATTGCGTCGATGTCCTCAGGGGTCATCCGCCGGACTTTTTCCGATTTGTTCTGTTTAGGGCTCATGTAAATAGTCCTTTTCCGGTGAATATCAATACATGTATATCAATCGGGCGAAAGGCTAGATATTCTCTTCATTATATACAGGCAAGGATATGGTAAATGTAGTTCCCTCTCCCTCTGTGCTTTGTACGTCAATTTTGCCGTGATGCCGTTGAATGATTCCGTACGATATTGCCAGTCCCAGTCCGACGCCTTTTACCTCGCTCTTCGTGGTGAAGAAGGGAGTGAATAGTTTTCGCATGTTTTCATGCGTGATGCCCGCACCCTGATCGATGACCTGTATTATAACCTGTTCATCTGTCGAGTGTGTAAGAAGGGTCAGGTCGCTCCCCTCCGGCGATGCTTCGATCGCATTTAAAATCAGATTGGTGAAGACCTGTTGCAGCTGGTCGAAGTCCCCCCATATCCTGGGGAGTGAAGGGCTGAATTGTTTAACCACTTTTACGTGCTGAAGTTCCGCTGAGTGAGCGGTCAGATCATATGCCCGGTTGATTACCTCGTGTATATCCAGTTCCCAGAATCTCGGCGGCGATTGCCGCGAAAAATCGAGCAGATTGTATACCAGCTTCGTGCTTCGCCTGAGCTCCGCTTCCATTTTATCGAGATAATCGAGCGCAGCTTCTTTGGTATATTCGTTGTTCTTTATCTTTTTCGACAATAATTGCGTATAGATCAATACACCGCCTAATGGGTTATTAATCTCGTGGGCAACGGATGCGGCAAGCTGTCCCAGAGATGTAATTTTTTCGGCCTGAATGAGACCTTCCTGAGTGGTCTTTAGTTTATTGATAACATGTGGCCAACACATATCCGCCTGCGCCAGTCCCTGGCAAACTGCGACCGCGAGTTCCCTGCAGGTACCGTACCCGCAACCCCCGCAGTTGAGTTGTTCATCCGGTTTTTCCTTGTTGATATGGGACAGGACTTTCCTGATTTCTTCTTCGACGGGCGTGCGGAGCGTGACATTTTGCGGCGTGAATTCTCTTTCATAATTAACACTGATGTAATACGGCACATCTTTTTCGGTCTGTGCCGGGTCCGCATGTTTTGCGGCGTAGTCGATAACCAGACCTTCTCTCCTGAAGGTGCTGAGGTTGTTGTTTATCGCAGGCCCATTTACACACCCGTGACAGAAATACAAATTAATGAACCTGGCATCGATCTCGCCTTTCGCAAATTCGCTCAGGATTTGAAAGACGTAGCGGTGTCCATGTGCGCTGATTACTTTGTGCCTGGGGAGGTCTGCAGGAAGGTTCACCATATCGAGCAACCCGCCGGAGGTCGATATAAGCCTGCCGGTGTTCGGCTTCGGTCCGGAGAATTGCCCCTCCTCTTTGGATTCCGGTATAATCCCGTCAGAATCGAACATGCTCTTCAGTTCATCGAACGTTAATACAGCGTCTATTACCTTCCCCGCTTCGTCATATTTTATCTCAGCTTTTTTAGCTGCACATGGGCCTATATAGACTACTTTTGCCTCGGGAGCGTATCGCCACTTGATTATCCTGCCCATTGCAATTGTAGACGATACTACAGGCGCGAGATTATCGATAATCTGCGGATGATATTTCTCAATATAGCTGACCACTGCCGGGCAGTTGGAAGAGAGGATAGTCTTTCCGCTTTTCCTGTTGAGGAGACGGGTGTACGCACGGCTCATCAGTTCGGCACCGAATGCTTCCTCCATCACCTCGTTAAAGCCCATCTCTTTAAGTGAAGTGACAAGCTGTCCCGCACTTATTTCCGGCATGGCGGCCGGGAATGCCGGGGAAAGTACAGCGATCACTTTAGGGTGTTGTTTCAACAGGTCCTTAACTTTTTCAATATGGCTCTCGACCTGCCTGGCTCCTACTGCGCATACTTTGATGCAATTGCCGCAGTTTATGCAGCGTTCATCAATGATCTCAGCTTTGCCTTCCTTGACGCTTATTGCCTTGACCGGACAGTCCCGGATACAGGCATAACATGCTTTACAGTTCTCTTTTACGGTATATACAATGGCCATTTCAATCAACCTGCACGCGGCGTTATTTTTTTCAGGTAAGCGGGAAAACAGACCTTCGTATGTAGTATAAGTTTCATAATCGCCGGCTTGAGCTACTTCACCTTCAGGTTAAAGGTCCCGTCCGGGTATTATCGTTTTTCCCGCCTGTTTATCCGGAGATTGTTTTTTAATCTCAATCAGTCCCGAAACGTATAACGGTACCTGATTATTACCTGGTAGTCCGCAAAACTACCCGTTTGTATTATAGAGAATTGCATTGGACGTGACAAACCGGAATATCGATGATTTCCGGTAAAAAAATTGTCCTTCAATCATTGAATCATGATATCGTTTATAAAAGAACGTTTTTATATATGATTTATTGTCTAAGGGAAAAGCAGGATATGAAGTT
Source organism: uncultured Dehalococcoidales bacterium (assembly GCA_964485235.1). GTDB lineage: Bacteria > Chloroflexota > Dehalococcoidia > GIF9 > UBA5629 > CAZAIO01. The sequence continues at coordinate 12,637 of CAZAIO010000035.1, read as the reverse complement.
CAGGAAGAGACTTTACAAAAACCCGATGGAGTTTCTAAGAGACCTCTGGTTTCCTTTTAAAAACCGGAAAGCGCTTCGAGAAATGAAGAAAAACAGACTGCTTTCACCTGCTTTTCAGGAGAGACTGATGCTGGCTGTGACAGGAGTGAACGGGTGCCGGTATTGTTCGTATTTTCATTCCGGCCTGGCATTGAAAAACGGCATTTCTCCCGGGGAGATAGAAATGCTGCTTTCCAGCACTGTCGGCGACTGTCCGGAAGAGGAAAAAGCGGGGATTTTATATGCACAGCACTGGGCTGAGACTAATGCTCATCCAGAACCGGAAGCAGTGGCGAAGCTAAAGGAAACATACGGGGATGAAAAAGCTCGGGCTATACACCTGATACTGAGAATGATCCGTACCGGCAACCTGATGGGTAACTCGTTTGATTATCTTCTTTACCTGTTCACATTCGGCAAACGGGGAAATTAGCCTGCCGTAAAAATGGTCTCCCGATATTAAAAAAGTTAGAACAAGTCTGAATGCGCTGACTTCTCCTGTTTCCATATCAGGTCATATCGACGTATTGAAAAACTTCCTCCAGCGGGACAGAAAATGCCCTCGCTATTAGAAACGCGAGTTCGAGCGAGGGCAGGTATTTCTCCTGCTCGATGGCTATAATGGTCTGACGAGTGCAGCCTGCAAGGTCCGCCAGCTCCTGCTGCGTCATTTCGTTGTGGTCGAACCGCAGCCTTCTTATGCGGTTTGAGATTACGTATTTACCCATTTTGCCCTATTCTCCAGTACCCGATAAGTATTCCCACCGACTGCGCGATTGCACTTACAAGCAGTGTGAATATGAACATGAGGAAAAGAAATACTATAGGTACCTGTCCAGCATCGTGAAACCGTTCGCTTAGACCTATTATCCAGCCCACCATAGAGAAGAGCAGGGCAACCCACTGTACTTTTGCAGACCGGTCCATAACAATTTTGTCCCTTTCATCGAAATCTTTCGACCGGCGTACAAGTGTCTGATATAGTACGAGGTATACGACAAGCCCTCCTACCCAGAGAGCGTCTATCAATAGACGAAACCCGGGATCTTTGTCGAATACCGTTGCACCTCCTTTTAAAATGAAAACCAGAATAATCGTAGTCGCCCATACAATGCCGAAAGCCAGGCCGTAGAGCGCCCTTTTCTGAAGCGGTGCCATACCCATGTCCTCCTTTCAGGTATTTTGTATATTACAAATAGTAACATATAACATACATAATGTAAATTATAACTTACATTGCAATGTAGAATATCAGATTATTTTTTTAATCCGGGAAAACGAAGAGGAGAAGGGTGATTCAAGAAAGGGATATATATGTATACTATGTTTTATTTACGATGACAGTATCAGTCTGTGTCGCCGGTTTCGCTTTGTTCTTCTTCACCGCTCTGTTGTCCGGATAACGAGTCCATATAAAGCTGTGAAAGCGCCTGTAATGTAGCGACAACCGGAGTATGTGCGCTTGCCTGCTTTTCCTGCTCGTTTTTGATCGATTCCTGTAGCTGCCCGATATGTTTCAGAGCCGCAGCCAATGCCTCGATTTTTCTTTCCGTTCGGTACGCCAGTACCAGGGTGTTTATACATATCCCCAGCAGAATGATTACTGTTGCGATGATGGAAGCAAACCACTGAAAACCGGCCGGTAGAGCGAACCAGCATATGAAGCCGGTAACAATACCGGCAATGGCGAAATATGCAGATATTCTGAAGCTATTCCAATTCATCTGTTGTTCCCCGTACAATGGCTCTCCCCAAGATAGAGTAAGACTGCCGGAATGTCAACATTGCAATAATCTTTTATCTTCATATGCAACATTTAACGTCGATAGCCAGCTTTGCGGTAGCCTGTCCGCCGTTCCCGTCTGTTATCGTGACTATGATGATATACCGCTGCGGTTCTGTAGATGCGAGCCACTGGATTTTTTCCCCGTGTCCGATGACCTTTCCAGCCGGGATATCCCATTCATACTCAAGCTTGTCATTGTCGGGGTCCACGGCATTACACTCGATATCGACAAGCCTTGATACCTTCACCACAGGATTTTGCCGTTCGATGATCGGCGTAGCCGGATCGATCGTCAGTTCAGCATGGGGTTCATGTACAAGGATATCGAAGCTCTCGATTACCGGCGGACGGTTAGGTGTATCGGTCACTGCTACTTTCATCGAATCGGTAACCTCTCCGCCGTGCTCGTCCTTTACAGTGACATTGACGGTGAAAATGCCGGGGACTTCCGGAGCGGACCATGTGGCTGTGCTGTCCTGACCTTCGATAGTGCCGCCGGTAGCAGACCATATAAATACGAGCCGGTCACCGTCCGGATCATCCGCTTTACATGTGACCGTAGTGTCGGAATTCACCATGACCTTTGCGCTTGCGGTCAGGCTCTGAATGACGGGCAGTCTGTTTTCCGGCGCTACAGGAGCCAAAGGAGCGGGCGACGGCACCATTTCTTCTCCGGCAGGAGCCGGTATGCATGTTGCTGTACAGCATAGAACGAAGATTGCAAAATATAAAGCTACGTTTTTATAAAGTAAATGAGGGGACATTGTTTTACACACATTACATGAACATTATCGTGTGAGCTAATTATGGCATATCGTTTTGAAAAAATCATATTGTCATCCGGCAAATTCTACATCATCAGAGGACTATGGAGTGTATAGAAACCAGCCGATCATTTTGCAGGACGGCATCTTCAAAAAAAATTCAGGGGGAGTACCTGAATGTCTTGACATGGCGAGGGGGGCAAGCCATACTATTTCTATATAACATTACATCATTTTCAGCAGATGAACG
>CAZAIO010000035.1:0-9698 GCA_964485235.1 uncultured Dehalococcoidales bacterium | reverse complement strand
AACATTCCGGCAGGACAGGAAGATGATGAGTTCGGACACGTATTTAAAAATGCTCTGGTTCCTTTGTGGAAGCGAAACATAGACCTGGTCAGGCAGAAGGATACTCAGGTTGTTTTTCGCTGTTCCAGGTGGGGTATGGGAGATATGGATACATCCTTTTACCGGTATATGGACCATTTAGCGAGCCGGATGGTATATCATGTAGCCCGCAACGCGGAGGAGGAGGGCTTCGATGCGGTGATTGTCGGTTGCTTTGGCGATCCGATGTTACATGAGATGAGACAGGTGCTCAATATTCCGGTAGTAGGAATAGGCGAGAGTTCGATGCTGCTGTCCAGCATAATGGGGCGTAAGTTTGGAGTGGTGACCATTTCTCCCTATAATATTCCCGGACAGGAGGACAGGATAACCCTCTATGGCTTGAAAGAGTGTTCCGCAGGCGTCCGGGCAATTCCGGAGTCAGGCGAAGAGCAGATCAATGCCCTTGTAGATGCCGGAAAAACAATAGAGGCATTTAAAAAAGCAGCCCGCGAGCTCATAGCGGCAGGTGCCGAGATTGTCATTCCCGGATGTTCATTGATGTCGCCGGCGCTTCGTCTGGCGCCCGGAGCCGAAAAGGAATATCCAAACGGTGTAACAGAGGTTGACGGTGTCTCGATTGCCGATGTGATCGGTGATACGATCAAGCTTGCAGAAACGCTTGCATCGTTGAAGAGTGGAGGTTCGAGCTGGATCAGCCGAAAGTCATTTTATGCTCAGGCTACGCCTGCTGCAAGAGAGTTCGGGAAAATGGTTACGGAAGACGACAGAATAAGCTATTGGGATGTAACATAATAGAAATCACTGCTCTATATAACAGGGTATAAACAGACTGATAATGAACGGGGAGGACAATCTGGCATGGATATATTAGAGGCTGTCAATCAGAGAAAGAGCATCAGAGTTTTTAAACCTGATCCGGTACCGCGTGAAGTGATTCAGGAAATAATGGACCTGGCACAACGGGCTCCCTCATGGGCAAATACTCAGCCCTGGGAGTTTGCTATAGTGAGTGGAACAAAGCTCGATGAAATAAGGAAAGGATATACAGAGAAAAGCGGAGAGGAGCCCTCTCCTGATATCGCTCGGCCCTCCGGGTTTCCTGAGCCGTACAATTCACGACATCGTGCGTTGAGCAAGAGAGACTCGGAGACATTGAAAAAAAGCAAGGAAGACCCGGTTGTTGAACGGTGGCAGCCGGTGCAGGGATCGAAAATGTATGGAGCACCCTGCGTGATTTATATTTATATCGACCGTTCAATCTATTTTCAGCCGGATAATCTGAACGTGTGGTCTGTGTTTGACTGCGGGTTGATCGCAGAGAATATCATGCTGCTGGCAGTTAATTACGGGCTGGGCACAGTCGCCGCTTATCAGACCGTGAAGTATCCCGATGTGCTGCGGAAAGTTTTGAAATTGCCTGACTCCAAGCTTATGGTGCTCGGCATACCGGTCGGCTATCCGGATTGGGAACATCCGATGAACAAAATGTATTCGCCCAGGGAACCGCTGAATTCAATAACAACGTGGTATGGTTTTGAAGAGGAATAGACACGGTTACTGAAAGGAAAACTCAGGACAGTGAATAATAGATGATGTCACCGCGGGTTTTTCGGTTTACCGTGCCTTTATCTTCGAGATACTCTATATGAGCGAGCGTTTCGCCTATAGCGAACCATTTCTGCGCTGACGGGAATGTTTCCCATGAGTCATGGACAATATCCCACTTTACATAAGGGGCAATTTCATATGCAGTTTTATCGCCCTCTTTCAACGCTGTAATGATCTCGTCCAACCTTGCCTGATGGTGTTCCTGGAGCTCACTGACCCGTTTTTTGTGGTTGTTCATCATACTGCGGTGTCCGGGTAAGGCCAGTTCAACATCGAGAGGGTATACTTTTTCCAGGCTGGCAAGGTATTCTTTCAGAGGATTTTCCACACCGGGCCAGTACGTGATGTTCGGGCTGATATCGAAAAGGATATGGTCGCCGGTGAAAAGAATCTTTTTTTGTGGTTCATAGAGGCAGGTATGACCTGGTGAATGTCCGGGAGTTTCAATGCATGTAAAATGATAATCGCCGGCATTTATACGGTCACCTTCACCGACCGTTGTAAAATCAATAACGTGTTCCGTACCATGGCGACGGCCCTGGTGGCCAGCTATGGACTTTTCAAGTTCATCCCGGGGAAAGCCGTTTGAAAGGAAAAACGACAGGGTGACATCCCAGCGGCCGATGTTATTAATCATACCTTTGTCTCTATATCCCAGATACACGGTGGAAGTCTTAGTTGCCACGTATTCTACAAGGCCCACGTGATCGGAATGAAGATGCGTGAGAAAAATGTCTATTTTGGTCAGGTCGACATGCAGTTCGTCCAGGCTGGTGATTAATACGTGCCTGCATTCCTCAAGGTTAAGTCCCGTGTCGATAAGCAAGTCCCGTTCGTCGCCTTTGATAAGATAGGAGTTAAGCGCTTTCAAGGGGCTGTTCGGAAGCGGTACTTCGATGCGGTACAGGTCGGGAAATATCTTTTTATACAACAGGTCCCTCCATAAGGTGTTATATGATATTGTATCAGCTTTTTATAATGTTCTTAAGTTTCGGTGTTAGTCTGAAATGTGTACAATATCCCCCGTGAAATACAAAAGCTGTATTTTTCGGGAGTTCGGCGTTACGATATACCCGTGTCTGATTTGGCGGGTTTAGTTTTACCGGCTCGGGTGTAACATTCTTCCGGTATATCAGCCGGGTCCTTATAAATATTAAACATACATGAGTCCTGGCATAACGGATCGGACACACTCTTCACGACGTTGAAATGGCCGGTATTTTCTATCTCCAGCATCTCCATCACAGGGCAGTGTACACAGTAAATGGGGAAGTCTTTCATGCCCCATGTAATTTTATGAGGCTCTTTTATTTTGACCAGCCCTATTTCAGGTTCGTAGCCGCCGTATTGAATAATTCGTTCGCCCGAGCCGCACGGCTTCATTTCAAGCGTGATCTTTTCATCGTCCTCATTGACGACTACGGGCTGCATATGTCCGCGCATGGCTTTTGCCGTATGTTCAACGACAAAGCGGGTGTCTGTCTTTTCCAGTGGTTTAAACACAGCCCTTGCTTCAATAGTATGTGCTTCCCGTTCTGCTTCTTCTACTGCGTCGATTCCGAAATTTTTATAAATGTAGGTCAGCAGTCCTGAGGTCCAGAACATATAGCCGTCGTGGAGAAATTTAAATTCGTCGTACATTCTTTGAGCCATTGCTTTTGCTTTGTCCTTATCACCGGCATCGATCGCCTCTTTGACTACGTCCAGTGTGCGGGTCCCCATTGCTTTCAGTTCTTCATCGGTGAATATCCTGTTCTTTTTCATGATCGCCTGATTGTCCTTTCCCTGTTTTTTATAAGCTCCTGTGAGCTGTTGTTTTCATTAATCACCGCAACTGTGATTTATTATCCCTGTATCGCCGGGTAAGTACCGGTTAAAATCAAATGAATGTTTTCAACGTATCGAGTGATATCCCCCTTCGACGCCTTTTTTGGAGAGGACGATCTGCCACAATTGGTTGCTTCTGGCGCGAAATGCCCCGGCACATGATAGAAGGTAATATTCCCACATCCTCATGAACCGCTCGCTGTAGTTTTTTGCTAACTGCTCTTTGTTATCTGAAAAATTTTCATACCATGCCATGAGCGTTCTGTCATAATCGGCGCTGAAATTATGCCAGTCCTCCATCACGAAGAGCCCTTCGATCGAAGAGCCGATCTGTTTGATCGAGGGAAGCATGCCGTCGGGGAAAATATATTTGTTTATCCAGGGGTCTGTCGCGCGTACAGACCTGTTTCCTCCTATGGTATGCAGAAGAAACAGCCCTTCGTCTTTCAGGCAGCGGTGCGCGATTTGCATGTATGTCCGGTAGTTCTTGTAGCCGACATGTTCGATCATGCCGAGCGATACGATATGGTCGTATGTGCCTTCAAGCTCACGGTAGTCCTGAAGCCTGATTTCAACGGGAAGTCCCCTGCATAAAGTCTGTGCGAGTTCCACCTGTTCACGGGATACCGTAATGCCTGTAACCTCAACCTGGTACTTCTCTGCGGCATATCCGGCAAAGCTGCCCCAGCCACAGCCGATGTCGAGGACTTTCATGCCCGGCTTCAGGCCCAGTTTCCGGCAGATAAGGTCGAGCTTGTGTTCCTGGGCTTCATCGAGTGAATCTGTGCCTTTCCAGTATGCGCAGCTATAGACCATCCGTTTATCGAGCATGCACCGGAAGAGGTCATTACCTGTATCGTAATGCCGTTCTCCTATGCGAAATGCCCTGTTCTTCGATTGCATATTGAACAGACGTGCCAGAATCACTTCCAGCAGAAGGTGCCGGTTGTTTCTGACGCTATTATCGAGTTGTGCTCCTACTACCCGGTAAATGAACTGGTCGAGCTTCTCGCAGTCCCACCATCCGTCCATATAGGACTCTCCAAGTCCCAGCGATCCTTCCGCCAGTACACGCCGGTAAAAATCATGATTATGGACCTGTATATCCCAGGGACTGTTTCCGCCGACCGTCACGCCTGCCGGTCCGAGAAGTTGTTCTGCTGTTTTTTCCAGTCTGTTTGCGTTCATCAGATTCCCGTTTTATATGTGCACCTGCTGGTCTTACATTAACCGGTAAAGAGAATGCCCCGGTAGCAGCCTGCGATGGACTATTCTAACACCTGCCGGAATACCTGCCAAGAGTGTCCCGGTAGAGGTTTGAGTTACAGACGGGAAATAAGTTCGCATGTCTTTATTTATTTCTGCGGGGACTGCCCCTGTCCGGAACAGGAGTTTCGACCCGGTCTACTGTGCCGATCGTTCCAGTTTATGCACATTATTAATTGTAATATGCGCTCCTTTGAACTCGATAATACCCTCGTCGCGCATCAGTCCCAGTTCCCGCGACAGGGACGGACGGGGGATATTGAGATAATCGGCCAGTTCGTGCCTTTTCATTGGAATCGTCACTGTATTGTCTGTATTAAGGTTAAATATATCGAGCAGGTAGTTGCTTATCTTGCCGCGTATATTCCTTGCCGAAAGGTGCTCGATTTTTTTGTTCAGCATCGAAGCGCGGTTGGACAATATTCGAAGCATATTTTCAATAAGCGTACTGTGCGAGGCGCAAATATTAGAGCATGTACCCGTTATCCTGTCCGGCGGAAGGAATAGCGAAACACAGTCTTCCATAGCTATTACCGTTACCGGCCAGACCCTATTATCGGAAAAGGCTACTGTTTCGCCGAAGATGTCGCCTGCCCCGAGAATTCCTATGATAATACGGTTGCCGGAATATGTTTCTCTGGTAAGCGCTACCCTGCCGTGCGCTATTATGCCGACTCCCTGAAACGGCTGTCCTGTTGTGACGACGATTTCCCGTTGTTTGTATTTTTTTATCTTCGGTTTAAGGCAGTCGAGCATAATGTTGAGTGCCTCTTCGCCTATTTCCCTGAAGAGCGGTGACGATTTCAGTATATCTGTCCATTCACCGTACATGTGAACACCTCTTCGGTAACATACGTTACCGCTTTATATCCTTAATTGTAGTAGATTTAATGTATCGATACAAAAAAATAAATTAAACGGAGATGGAAAATGACTGAGATGTTTTGTTTTCAATGCGAACAAACGGCCGGCGGGACCGGCTGTACTAAAGTAGGCGTGTGCGGCAAAAAGCCTGATGTTGCCCGTGAACACGATGAACTCGTTTGTGCGTTGATAGGCCTGGCACGAGCTGCCGAAGGGAAAAAGCCGGGAATTAAAGCGGAAGGGCTTATGATGCAGGGGCTTTTTGCGACATTGACCAATGTAAATTTCGATCCTGACCGTATTGATGAGTTGAAACGGCAGGTTGAAGCCGAAAAGAAAAAGCTCGGCGGAGCCGAAGATTTCAATCCGGATGTTTTATTTCACGGCGATACCGATACCGTTTCATTGCGGTCGACTTTGCTGTTCGGACTGCGCGGTATGGCTGCTTACGCCTGGCATGCTCATGTCCTGGGCAAGGACGACGATAAAGTGACGTCATGGCTTTTCAAGGGCATGAGGGCTGTGGGAGAAGACCATAGCGTCGATGAATGGTTGTCGCTTATCATGGAGTTCGGACAGGTCAACCTGAGGTGTATGGAGATCCTGGATGAAGCCAATACTGCTGCTTTCGGTCACCCTGTGCCGGTAAAAGTGAGTATGAAAGTTGAAAAAGGTCCTTTCATCGTGGTGACCGGACATGACCTGCTTGATCTGAAACACCTGCTGGAGCAGACCGACGGCAAAGGGATAAACATATACACGCACGGTGAAATGCTGCCCGCACATGGCTATCCGGAGTTGAAGAAATATTCTCACCTCAAAGGCAATTACGGCACGGCATGGCAGAACCAGCAAAAAGAGTTCGACAATATGCCGGCTCCGATCTTATATACTACGAATTGTATTATGCCTCCCAAGCAGTCTTATGCGGGCAATATTTTCACTACAGCCGTGGTCGGCTATCCCGACCTGAAGCATATTCCTGAAAAGGACGGAAAAAAAGATTTTACTCCTGTTATAGAAAAAGCGCTGGAACTGGGAGGATGGGATGAGGACAGGCAGTTTACCGGAATAAACGGCGGTACGGAGTTGATGACCGGTTTTGCCCGTAATACGGTCATGGGCGTTGCCGGAACACTGATCGATGCAGTGAAGTCTGGCGCTATCAAACATTTCTTCCTGGTAGGCGGATGTGACGGCGCGAGGACAGGCAGGAATTATTACACCAATTTCGTCAAACAGACCCCGGCGGATACTGTTGTGCTCACACTTGCCTGCGGCAAGTACAGGTTCAATGACCTCAATATCGGGGATATAGCGGGTCTGCCCCGTTTGATGGACATGGGACAGTGCAATGACGCATATTCAGCAATACAGGTTGCTTTAGCCCTGGCGGATGCCTTTAACTGCGGTGTAAATGAACTCCCTTTAACGCTGGTGCTTTCATGGTACGAGCAAAAAGCAGTATGTATTCTTCTGACATTGCTCTCGCTGGGGATACAGAATATATATCTCGGCCCGACTCTCCCGGCGTTCATATCTCCCAATGTATTGAATGTACTGGTGGAAAAATTCAATATCAGGCCGGTATCTACTCCCGAGGCGGACATGAAGGCGATACTCGGTTGACCGGTAGTATACAATACATACTATTACGCATTGTTTGAGAGGTATCGTATGGATAAGGAAGGATTTACCGACGAGAATCTGATCGCAAAAGCTGCTGATATCAAGGCACTGACGGACTATCAGTCCGGCTCGGTGGTGAGCCGGACGATAGTAGACAGGAAAACAGGCACGGTGACGCTGTTTGCTTTTGATAAGGGGCAGGGTTTGAGCGAGCATACAGCGCCGTTCGATGCTCTCGTTTATATAGTCGACGGACAGGCAATAATCACCATCAGCGGAAAAGACATAGCCGTGAAGTCAGGCGAAGTCGTTGTTATGCCAGCTCATGAACCGCACGCGCTGAAAGCGGTCGACAGGTTCAAGATGATGCTGGTGATGATACGGGATGCGTAACGTACAGCCCTGACTATCCGGTTTGTTCTTTAAGTGACCTGGCGATTCCGGAAGCCCAGTCGGAAATGGCGTTCCAGTCGCGGAAATCGCCTAAAGGCGCCTTGACGTTTTTGATAGCTGTTCTCTCGAGGAAATTGAGCTTTCCAGCGTCGATAGCACCATGAAACGCGGTAATTTCACGCGGCTTAATGCGGTCGAGGACCGGTTGCAGCGATTTAGGGTAAAGCCAGCCCTGCATCAATTCTACCGGGTCTCCCTCTCCGGTAGGCCCGCTGGAAAAGATCCACAAAGGCCGCCCGGATAACGGTCCTTCCTGTGATTCGAGGAACTTGACCGCTTCTTTACGCCACCTGCCTATATATGAAGCGCTCCCGAGAACGACGGCAGTATATGGAGTTACATCATTAACGTCTTTTGCGGGAACTACATCGACGGCTATACCCGATTGCCTTATCACCTCTCCGATTTTCTCGGCGATACCGGCGGTGGCGCCGTACTTGGATGCATACGTTACCAGTACTTTATGCTCCATTTTTATATTTCCTCCGTTTATTTTTCAGAGGGTTATATCATTCTTTTTGTTTCACCCGGCGTTTTCTTTTTAGGTGTTTTTTTCAGAAGGCTGAAAGTAGGAGGTATATCGAATGATTTTCCTTCAAGGAGCTCTTCAACGGTGCGTATCTGGACTTTGAGGTATTTGTTATTCCACAGCTCGGACTCGTAGCTTCCCATATGTACGCTGTCTGTAATAATCGCCAGCCGGGGCTTGTGCAGAGTGATGAGCAGCCCTATTGCCGCACCTTCTTTTTCAACAAGCCCGAGGAGGTCCTGGACCATGCCCGGCGTTACATTCTTACCGCCCTGTACCTGGACGATTATCCTTTGTTTACTGTTGCCGCTTTCAACAAATCCCATGACGCCGTGAACTGTATCGCTGCGCACGACCGGTTTAGCGCCCAGCAGCTGTAATGCCCATAGTTCGAATTCTTTTCTGTCTTTATACCACAATGCCTGCGCCTCGGCGGCAGACAATTGACGGTCGCTGCTATCAGTATTCGTATCCACTGCTAACCTCCTGCGTCCCTGCGGGTAAGATATAGTAAAACCAGTCCAACAACGTTTAAAACAGCAAATAAAATCACTGCGGCAGAGCCGCAGTCGCAAATAAACTCGTTCATCAACAGGCCGGCTGTCCCGGCAATAATAAGTACAAAGGCAGAGACACTTTCCGGTATTCTCATATGCATACTCCGGTTACGATACAGTACGCGTCGCTAACCGGCGTGAATATTGTAGCATCTTTAAAGCCGGAATTGCAGATACTTTGCCGGTTAATTAAATAAATTTATGGCAAAGCGGCACCGGGATCAATCGACGCAATTAAAGATAGCCGGTTTTTCTCCAGGTTCTGCCTGATATGGGTGGCACATCCTCAATTTTTCATGTTAATTATGCTATGATTGTGTTCATAGGTCTGTCAAATATATCCTGTCATTGGTATTTACTGTGGTTGTACGACCGGTTATTTGACCGGCGTCCGAACACATCAATATGTTTCTGTTGGAGGGAATTAAATTGACCAGGCTCCGGTATCTGTTATTATTCACTGTAATCGGTCTTATTTCTTTTACTGTATGCTGCAACAATCAGACAGCATTGACAGTAAGCCCTGGCGAGGCATTTACGTTAGGTGCAGGTCAAAGCGCCCGGATAGCCGGGGAAGACATGACCGTAACATTCAAGGGAGTCACCGGTGACAGCCGTTGTCCGCAGAATGTTACGTGTATCTGGGAGGGAGTAGCAACCAGCGATGTTATGATTGTTTACCTTGGAAAAGACTACGCGATCGTATTAAACAGCCCCGGACTTACCGAGCAGGCTACCGAGAAATTTATGGATTATACAATTACGTACAGCCTCGACCCGTATCCCAGAGCAGGTGAAGATATATCTCCCGGGGACTACCGGCTTACTCTGAGTTTTACCAGGTAAATTTTGCCGTCAAATGCATCTTTTTTTTCGTAAATGTCACCTGTCTACAGGTGACCCTGGAGTAATCGGTACGGTCA
>CAZAIO010000034.1:0-22485 GCA_964485235.1 uncultured Dehalococcoidales bacterium | reverse complement strand
CCGACCGCATGCCTGATGATTACGGATTATATGAAGCAGAAAAACCTGAAATTCCCTCGCCTGGTCCGCGGTTTTATTGCAGGGGCTCCTCCCACGACAGGGAACTTCATTGACGGATGGTCTGTAGGTCTTGACCTGCATCAGGTCTATGGCCTCACCGAGGTCTATGGACCGCATACCATTTGTGAATGGAACGAGGATGAATGGGGAGATGCTTCTCCTATGGAAAAGATCAAATTACGATTGCGACAGGGTGTTCCCTATGTGACAGGTACACTGGTCAAGGTGTTTGACATAGAGACAGGAGAGGAAGTACCGCGGGACGGCGTGACCAGCGGTGAAATATGCATGAAGGGAAATAATGTGATGCAGGGCTATTACCGGGAACCGGATAAAACCGATGAGGCTTTTGCCGGCGGATGGTTCCATTCCGGTGATTCCGCGGTAGTTGACCCTGATGGATATATTCGCATCGTGGATCGCATAAAAGATATCGTAGTTACGGGAGGCGAAAAGGTCTCCAGTGTTGAGGTTGAGGCAGTGATTATGGAACACGAAGCAGTACAGGATGTAGCTGTTTTCGGTAAGCCGGATGAGAAATGGGGCGAGGTTGTAAAAGCGCTGGTCAAGGTAAGAGAGGGCCATGAATTGACCGGAGAGGAAATCGTTCAATGGTGCCGTGCCCGCCTTGCAGGTTTTAAAACCCCGCGTGAGGTGGAACTGGGTGATGTACCGAGAACACCGACCGGCAAGGTCCAGAAGAATATATTGAAAAAACGGGAAAAAGAGCTAAGCGGAGTGAGTTAATTCAGAACAGACAGGGATAACGAGTTTAAGATAAGTGGTAAATCAGCGATGGTATTAAACGTAGTTGATAACAATTTAACAATGATAGCGGAGCAATTTCCGAAAAAAATTGCCAGTACAGAGAATGTATTCAAATGCATCAAACCTGGCGACAGGATATTTATCGGAACGGGTTGTGGAGAACCCCAATATCTGGTTCAGTCTCTTATAACCTACGTTGAATCAAATCCTAAATCATTCCTGGATGCCGAGCTTATGCATGTAGTAACTCTGGGAGTTGCTCCATATACCGACAGCCGATTTAAAACCAACTTTCGTTGTAATGCCTTTTTTATAGGAGACAATATAAGAGACGGCGTGAACATCGGCATGGCCGATTACACGCCGGTATTCTTATCAGAAGCCCCGCAGCTTATTGCCTCCGGGCAATTGCCGGTCGATGTAGCGTTAATACAGACATCCATGCCCGATAAACATGGATATGTGAGCCTCGGGATTAGCGTTGACATCGTAAAAGCAGCTGTTGAGAAGGCAAACATTGTAATTGCGCAGGTTAACCGGTTTATGCCGAGAGTACATGGCAACGGCTTTGTTCATGTAAGCAAAATCGACTATATCGTTCCCCATAATGAGCCTATCCTGGAATACGAGAATCATGATAACAGGGAAGGCGTCGATCAAATAGGCCGTTACGTCGCAGAACTGATAAAAAATGGTGATGTAATTCAGGTCGGTTACGGGAAATTGCCTAACGCCATTGTTCCCTATCTCGCTAAAAAAAGCCATCTTGGCGTACATACAGAAATGCTTTCCGACGGGATTGTCGAGTTAATGCGCAGAGGAGTTATAGATAACTCTGAAAAGACTGTTAATTGCGGCAAGACTATTGCTTCTTTTTGTATGGGCAAACAGTCGACGTATGATTTTATACACGATAACCCGATGATCGAATTGAGGGCAATCGATTATACCAATAATCCGCTGGTCATTGCTCAGCATAAAAACATGACCGCCATTAATAGCCTGCTGCAGATCGACCTTACCGGTCAGGGTACAGCGGAATCAATTGGCTCTGCATTTTACAGCGGTATCGGCGGCCAGGCTGATTTCATGCGGGGAGCGGTGCTGGCACCAGGGGGCAAGACGATCCTGGTACTACATTCAACTGCAAAAAATGGCGAGGTATCCAGAATTGTCCCGCTTCTTGGCGAAGGAGCCGGTGTTACTTTAAATAGAGGGGATATACATTACGTAGTCACCGAGTACGGCATCGCATATCTCCATGGAAAGAATATCCGGGAGCGCGCCATGGCCCTGATTGCTATTGCTCATCCCAAATTCCGCCCGTGGCTGGTTGAAGAGGCGAAACGCCATTGTATGGTATATGAAGACCAGACAATAATGCCCGGTAAGTGCGGTGAATATCCCACTGAACTGGAAACGCATCGCCTCACCCGGAACGGAACAAGACTGTTCTTACGGCCGGTAAAGATAAGCGATGAGCCGTTATTAAAAGATTTCTTTTACGGGCTTTCGGAACAGAGCATGTTGCGCCGGTTTGCAACAAGCAGAAGAGATATGCCACATAAACGTCTGCAAGCTTTCACAATTATAGACTATACAAAAGAGATGGAGATACTGGCAGTAGTACAACACGGGTCGCATGAAGAGATAGCAGGCATTGGCTGGTGGTATGCGGATAATAAAGAGCAAAATGCCGAAGTAGCCTTCGCCGTGAAGGACGATTACCAGAACCAGGGTATAGGAACCACGCTTGTCGATTATTTGTGTGATATCGGTAGAAAGATGGGATTCAAGAGTATCGTTGCCGAAGTACTCACCTGGAATGACATAATGATTCGCATTTTTAAAAACATGGGATTCAAAGTCACGACGACCGGGTCAGGTGTGCTTACGATGCAACTCGATTTAGCTAACGAAGAAGAAAATGCTTTGCACTTTATATCAGCCTGATTAATCAAAAGGAGGTTAAGATGGACTTTACGTTTACTGAAGAACAAAAAATGTTGAGGACGATGGTCAGAGAAGTCGCCTTAAATGAAATCGAACCATTGGCGGCGAAGGTCGACGACGAAGCCTTGTATCCAGCGGACAACATAATAAAACTCGCTGAACTGGGACTGATGGGAATACCATTCCCGGAACAATATGGCGGTGCCGGAGCAGGACCTATGGAGTTTGCAATTGTAGTTGAGGAACTCGCCAGGGTATGCGCTTCTACTTCCGCTATCTATTTTGTTACGGCTGGTCTAGCTGGAAAGCCTATCTACAAGTTTAGCAATGAAGAACAAAGACATCGCTTTACCGTTCCGATAGCCCGGGGTGAAAAGCTGTCATGCTTTGCCTTGACCGAAGCGGGCGCCGGAAGCGATGCGACCGCCCAGCAAACAACAGCTACGCGGAAGGGAAACGGGTACGTCCTGAACGGCAGCAAAATTTTTATCACTAATGGAAACGAAGCTGAGATCGCTATAGTCTTCGCCACGATTAACAAGGAGCTCAGGCATAGAGGAATTACGGCCTTTGTCGTTGAGAAAGGCACTCCCGGATATTATGTCGGCAACCTGGAACATAAACTGGGTATACGCGGATCATCGACTGCCGAGCTGGTCTTCGAAGACTGTTTTGTGCCGGAAGAGAACCGGATTGGCGAAGAGGGCCAGGGATTTAAAATCGCTATGTCTGCAATAGACTCAAGCCGGATCAGTGTCGCCGCACAAGCTCTGGGTATTGCACAGGGTGCTTTTGACAAAGCCGTTGCATACGCCCAGGAACGCAAGCAGTTCGGCAAACCGATCTGCGAACTACAGGCAATTCAATGGATGCTCGCCGATATGGCAACACGCATTGATGCAATCCGCCTGATGGTCTACCGCGCTGCCTATCTGGAAGCAACAGGAGCACCGTTTGTTAAAGAGTCCTGCATGGCAAAATTGATGGCACCGGAAGTTGCCATGTTTGTCTGCGACAGAGCAATTCAAATACACGGCGGTTACGGCTATGTCAAAGAATATCCCGTTGAGCGCTATTTCCGTGATGCCCGCATCTGCGGAATCTACGAAGGAACCGATGAAATGCAGAGAAGTACAATTGCCAAGAGCCTTCTCGCAGAGGCAATCCAATTGACATCGCGGACACCCGAAAAGGTGCTTACATAGTCCGCTAAAAAATGATATTGTTTTATTTAGAAAGAAGGAACTGCTATGGTGAAACCTGCAGATAATAATATGAAATTTGAAAGCACTCCGGCAGTTCCTCCTGATCGTAGATTCCTGGACCCGACAGACATCATTGACTGGGATAATGCGGCAGTAAAAGCAAAGAGTGAAGAACTGACCCGGGGGAAAAGCGATCAAATTGAAAAACTTTCTGCCCTGTTCTACTTCGTGAAGGACCAGATCCGTTACAATCTGTTTGTCCCTCGCGATAAGGCAGAACATTTCAAGGCAAGCCGGACCCTTGCTCAGGGAGAAGGTTATTGCGTTCAGAAGGCCGTTCTGCTGACAGCCCTTACGAGAGCTATAGGAACACCGGCAGGACTCGGATTCGCCCGGATCAGAAATAACCTGATGCCTGAGAAGTCCCTGCAAAGGCTGGGCAGTAATATTATGCCGTTTCACGGATACAGTGAGTTATTCATTAACGGCCGGTGGGTCAAAGCAACACCGGCATGGGATATAGAATTAAACCGGAAGTTCAGAAGTTTCTCGAACGAGTTCGACGGAGTAAATGATGTCATGTTGCCACATCATGATGTAGACGGTAACGTGCATATCGAGTACCTGGTAGACCTTGGACATGAACATGACGTACCGTTGGACCGTTTGTGGGAGGCACTTCGACAGGCTTATAGACAAATAACGTTAGCGCGTTAAGCATTGGCTTTTTCTCTCCCAGAAGAGGGGGCAGACTAAAATTCTGCCCCCTCTTTATTTATTATATTGTATATATCTCCTGTCACTTGCCTTGCAGAATGCGACCAAGTAAAATGAATCTATCGTACTTGAACGTAATCCGTTTGAAGAGAAAAAGTCTTGTCGCTCAATGAAGAAAGGTACTCACCCAAAGACAAACGAACGACCGGCGACTGGTTGATCCGCCTGCTGGAAAAGGTTAAAACGGGAGAATTATCCGTCGCACAGGCAGTTAAAGAGTTAAGTATCCTGCCCTATGAAGAACTTCATTTTGCCAAGATCGACCATCATCGTGGTTTAAGAACAGGTTTTCCCGAGGTAATCTACGGTGCAGGAAAGACCACTGAACAGATCGTCACTATAGCCGGGCAGATGGCGGCACGTTCCGACAGGATTTTAATAACGCACACCTGTGAAGATGTGTATACTGCTGTCCGGGCGACCATTGAAGACGCCCGTTATAATCCTGTATCGAATACCATCGTGGTCAACCGTGTAAAAGATGTCGTACTACAGTCCGGAATAACTGTTGTCACCGCGGGCACATCCGATATACCCGTCGCTGAAGAAGCCGTTGTCACCGCGGAGTTAATGGGCAACCGGGTCGAAAAAATATTCGATGTCGGTATTGCGGGCATTCATCGTCTTCTGGAAAATCTCCCTCTACTGCGAAAGTCACGGGTCCTCGTCGTGGTCGCCGGAATGGAAGGAGCGTTGCCTGGCGTAATAGGCGGCATCGTCCCGGTTCCGATAATCGCAGTACCCACCAGCATGGGCTATGGTGCAAGCTTCCAGGGACTGGCTCCATTGCTTACAATGCTCAACAGTTGCGCTCCCGGAATAGCAGTAGTCAATATCGATAACGGCTTCGGAGCCGGTTATCTTGCCGGACTTATCAATATGCAAAAAAGCGGGGCCACGGATGAAACGGACGGAGATTGAAAATAAACTCGAAGGATTGAAAGAAATCCTTACAAAGATGGGTTCCGTGCTGGTTGCCTATTCGGGAGGAACAGACAGCACGCTTTTAGCCGCGCTATCCGCCGGGGTATTGAAAGAAAAAGCCCTTGCCGTTTTTGTCGATTCACCGCTTTGCCAGCAGGGGGAACGTGAAGAAGCCGAGTTGCTGGCGGTAAAAACAGGCTTTCGCTTCAAAATACTCGACGGAAAACAGATGAATAATCCCGAATTTACGTTGAATACTCCGGACCGCTGCTATTTCTGTAAGACAGATATATTCCTCGCCTTAAAACGTATTTCTGATGAAGAAAGTCTGAGTTATATTATCGACGGGACCAACTATGACGATACAACGGATTTCCGTCCCGGTATCCGGGCAGCCAGGGAACTGGGAATTAGAAGCCCGTTCCAGGAAGCATGTCTTACCAAGGACGAAATCCGGCGAATTTCCCGCGAAAAAAGCCTTCCGACATGGGACAAGCCTTCATCGCCCTGCCTGGCTTCGCGTATCCCTTACGGGACAGAGATAACCCTGAATCTACTGCAAAGAATATCGGAAGGCGAACACTATTTACGTAGTCTTGGGCTGCACCAGGTACGTCTGAGACATCACGGACACATCGTGCGTATCGAGGTCAGCGAAAAGGATATGAAGACGATAATGAAAGACAATATCCGCCTGCAGATAATCAACCGTCTCAAATCGCTGGGCTACCGTTATGTCACCCTGGACCTTGCCGGCTTCCGAAGCGGAAGCCTGAACGAGGGAATAGCCGATAAAAGAAAGGAGCCTTCATGATATGGCAAAGGTAGCATACTTCGACTGCTTTTCCGGGTGCAGCGGCGATATGCTGCTGGGCGCATTGCTCGACGCAGGACTCGATCTTGACCGGTTTCGCGAAGGACTGGAGAGTCTCAATATTAAGGGATACAGGCTTGCCGTAGATAAAGTGAGGCGTTCCTCCGTTACCGCCATCAAGTTCAACGTGCATATAGATGAACATGCGCATCAGCACCACCGCCCGCTGTCCGATATAGTGAAAATTATTGAGTCCAGCCGCCTTTCTACCGGCGTGAAACAAAAAAGCTGCGCTGTGTTCCGGCGATTAGCCGAAGCAGAGGCAAAAGTCCACGGTATTCCTGTAGAGGACGTCCAGTTTCATGAACTGGGAGCAATCGATACTATCGTCGATATCGTGGGAACGGTACTTTCTCTTGAACTCCTGCATATCGAACGCTGTTATTCATCGCCGTTACCACTGAATAGCGGCACCATTTCGACCGCTCACGGTATTTTACCTGTCCCGGCACCGGCGACATTACAGCTACTTGCCGACTGCAATGTACCGTTAGTGCCTCTCCCCGAAACGGCAAATATACGGGCTGAGTTGATCACACCTACCGGAGCAGCGCTGCTTACCTCGCTCGCAGTCTTTGAACAGCCCGGCATGAACATTAACAGGACTGGGTACGGTGCCGGTTCAAAGGAATTTGAGAACTGGCCTAACATCATGCGTGTCCTGATAGGCGAGATGACTGCAGAGCCTTTTGACGGGAATATTGTCCTGCTCGAAACCAATATAGATGATATGAACCCACAGATATACGGCTACCTGATGGAGAAATTGTTCGAAGAAAAAGCGATAGATGTCTGGTTCACCCCTATTCAAATGAAGAAAAACCGTCCGGCGGTTATGCTGAGCATACTCGCGCCGGCACAAGCCGAACCCGCTTTAATCGAACTGGTTATGCGTGAGACGTCCACACTTGGCATACGGACAAGGCCCGTTTTACGGCACACAGCGCAACGTGAAACCGTTGATTATAAATCGAGCCTGGGGCCGGCAACAATAAAAATCAAGCGTTTCGGACAAGGCCGTATCCAGATAACACCGGAATATGAAGACTGCAAACGCATAGCCACGGAGAAAGGGATACCACTGCAGGAAGTCATGCGATTAATCAGGGATGAAGCGCATGAACATATATCTTTTTCAGAAGGTCTCCCCTGAACATCTCATACACGGGATATCGTATCGCAGCCCGGGCTATTTGTGCGCCGCGTATCCGTTAAGCAGAAAAACCGATTGACAAATTCAATCGTGATGTAGTATAATTGCAACCAGGTGCAATTACTATGAGTTGCATGAATACGCTAAAAGAACACGGCCTAAAGCTCACTCCGCAGCGACGGTTGATCGTTGACATCATTCATGACGCAGATTCACATATTACTGCGGAGGATATTATTACAAAGGTCAACGACCGGATGCCCGGTATTAATAAATCGACTGTATATCGCACGCTGGAGCTTCTGGAAAAGTCCGGTTGCGTATATAAAAGCGAGATGGATAACCAGTCTATCTATCATCACGTTGAAGAGGGTCATCATCACCACCTTATATGCAGTGAATGCGGGAAAGTTATCGATTGCGATGAAAACCTGTTCGCTCCGATGGAGAGGTTTCTTGCGGATAAATATGGGTTCTACGCTAACTTCAAACATCTGGTTATGAGCGGACTTTGTGAAGAATGTGGAAACAAGGAGGACCGGTAATACTATATTTTTTTGGTTTTTTTTATTGCAAATGTATGCAATTACAACTGCGCGCATGAGTTTATAGAAGTAAAGAAGCAGACTATATATCTAATAAATTTAACAGGCGACAGGTACTTTCAACGCGCTTAAACAGCAGGAACAGACCGTCCCGGAAAAATGATTATCAATTTAAGGAGGTATGCTGATGCATATACCGGATGGATTTCTCAATACAGCTACAGTAGCTACAACCGCTGTTATCTCTGCCGGCGGCGTTGTCAATGCCGTAAGAGTGACCGGACAGAAACTTAAAGAAAAACAGGTCCCTCTTATGGGTGTCCTGGCGGCATTTATATTCGCTGCCCAGATGCTCAATTTTCCCATTGCGGGAGGAACATCCGGTCATTTCATGGGTGCTGCCATTGCCGCAATATTGCTCGGCCCGTGGACCGGACTGCTCATCATGTCGAGCGTACTTATCGCGCAGTGTCTTATCTTCCAGGACGGCGGATTGCTCGCGCTGGGAGCAAACATACTGAATATGGGACTGATAGGGTGTTTCAGCAGCTATTATATATACCGCCTGTTTACCGGGTTATTGGGCAACAATAATAAAGGCAGGCTTATCGGCGGCTTTACCGGTGCCTGGTTCGCAATATTTTTAGCATCAATCGCATGCGCCATCGAGCTTGCCGTTTCCGGAGCTTCCCCATTTGGTTTGGTATTGCCGGCTATGGCAGGAGTGCATGCTCTGATTGGAATTGTCGAAGGGCTGATCACAGTGGCCGTGCTCAGCGCTGTCGCCGCTACAAGGGCTGACCTGCTGGAACTAAAGCCGATCTGACCTGATATCTGAGAGAATCTTAGAGAGGAGATAAAATGAAATCTAAATGGTGGTTAATCGCATTTCTGGTTTGTCTGGCACTTGCCATAGTTTCGCCACTGGCTTCCTCGTCGCCCGACGGTCTGGAGAAAGTAGCCGAAGATAAAGGATTTATCGACAGTGCAGGAGAACCGCCTTTTCAAATCATTGCAGACTATGTGTTTCCGGGAATAGAAAATGAAGCAGTCGCTACCATAATCGCCGGCATCATCGGCACAGTCATCCTGTTCGGTTTTGCCTATGGACTGGGCGCACTTCTGGCGGCTTCCGGAAATAAAAAACACCTGCCTGCGGGAAGCTAAGAACGACAATGAAACATTCTTTTCTCGATAAGTACAGTGATGGAAACAGCTTCCTGCACAGGCTTGATGCGCGTACCAAATTTATATTTGTCCTGTTATTTATCATCACTATCACTATGACGCCTCCGGGAAGCTGGTACGCCTTCATTGTATATTTTGCGATAATAGCCGGACTGACCATCGCCGCACGATTGCCGGTTGCCTATGTCTTTAAACGTTCTCTGGCAGTGATGCCTTTCGTGCTGATGATCGCCCTCTTTATCCCTTTTTACAAAACAGGAGAAGTAGTCGGAAGCTATAACATCTGGCTCTGGAAAATAAATGTCACTTACAGCGGTATCCAGGTATTCCTCAATATCCTCGTCAAGGCATGGCTTTCCATACTAAGCCTGATCTGGTTAACTTCAACCACGAAGCTGACCCATCTGCTTTACGCACTCGAACGGCTGCATTTCCCTCATGTCCTGGTCATGATACTCTCGTTCATGTACCGCTATATATTTGTTATAGTGGACGAAGTCATGCGTATGAAACAGGCACGTGACAGCAGAAATATCGGTGGAAAAAGACTGCTGCAACTTCGCACCGTAGGCAATATGATAGGGACATTGTTTATCCGCAGTTATGAACGGAGCGAGCGGGTCTATACCGCAATGGTATCACGGGGTTTTAACGGGCAGGTCCGTATAATCGATCCGCTTTGCTTTAAAAAAGCCGATATATTCTTCGGTACATGCGCCGGTGTTGCGCTGGTAGCCGTCAGCATAGTAAACCTGTTAATATAAATTTAAAGATGTAACAGGGACATTCGTGGAACAGATAATAAATATTAATAATCTCTCCTTTTCGTATCCCGACGGCAGACACGCACTGGAGAATATTTTCCTGACAATTAGTCGCGGAGAAACTGTGGCCATTATCGGGCCGAACGGCGCCGGTAAATCAACGCTGCTACAACATTTCAACGGCATACTCCATACTGATGGTGCCGTCCGGATACTGGGCAGGAAAATCGATGAAGACAACCTGAATTGGGTGAGGTCCAAAGTAGGGCTCGTTTTTCAGAACCCGGACGACCAGCTCTTCTCGCCGACAGTGTTCGACGACGTGGCTTTCGGTCCGATAAACATGGGGTATTCCGGAGAAAAAGTACATGAGGTCGTAAAAAAGGCGCTCGAACAGGTCGGCATGGCGGGCTTCGAAAACCGTTCGCCTCACCACCTCAGCCTTGGAGAGAAAAAGCGCATTGCCATTGCCACCGTATTATCGATGGACCCGGAAATACTGGTTTTCGACGAACCGACCAGTAACCTCGATCCCAGGGGCAAATGGTCCCTGATACGGCTGTTCCGAAAATTGCCCGCCACAAAAGCCATCGCGACGCATGACCTCGAACTGGTACGCGTATTATGCCCGCGAACGGTAATTCTTAACCACGGGCGGCTGGTCGCCGACGGTCCGACCGAACAAATACTTGCAGATATTCCCCTTCTCAAAGCAAGCGGCCTTGCGGATGAAGAAAGCCCTGAGATCGATTTGCCGAGACCAGCCATAAAGTAATAGCCTGTTATTCGACAACGGGGATTCCTTTTATCCGGTCTTTTCTATTACAGAAAAAAATGCCTATTCAGGCACAATAACCAGACGTTCGGGCGGCAGGTACAGATAACAGGGACGTCCTTCCGAAACCGCATGGAGCATGGTCGCCGGTAAGTGGACTTCGAACCTGTATTTTCCCACTTCGTCGGAATCGGCATGCAAATGGCACTGAACACTGGCGACACCTTCCACAATCTGGTTGACCTTGCAGGGGATGATATTTTCCTTTTGACTATCGGCAAGACGAATATATTCCGGCCGGATACCGATAATGACCTGTTGTCCTGTCGAGACATTCATTGTCTTTCCGGAAGCTACTTTCAAAGGTTCGGCCAGTTCAGGCACCGAGACCCATGCATCCTTTCCATCGATTTTAACGACACGACCTTCCAGTATGTTTTTCACACCGATCAATCTTGCCACAGTACGATTACCCGGAAAAGAAATCACTTCCTGCTTGCTGTCTAACTGGACCATACGTCCTGAGTCATATATAGCCAGCCGTGAGCTCAACTTATAACCCTGGGCCAGGTCATGAGTAACAAAAAGGACATCGCCTTTATAAAACTGGTGCAGCGATAGAAGCTCATATTCCAGTCTTTCTTTTCGCGGTGTATCCAGCGCGGAAAAAGGCTCGTCGAGCAACAGGACTTCCGGCTCGGGAGCGATAGCGCGCGCCAGGGCAACCCGCTGCTGTTGACCTGAAGATAACTCTACGGGGTAACGGTGCCCCAGTCCTGAAATATGTATTGTCCCGAGTAGCTGTGTTACCCTGTCTTTGATTACCTGTTTCGGCAGATGACGGATCCCATAGGCAATATTCTCTTCAACGGTGAGATGGGGAAACAGGGCATAGTTCTGAAAGACAAAACCTATTTTGCGTATCTGAGCGGGAAGGCAGATTTTTTGAGAAGAATCGAACAGCACACGACCGTTCAGTTTGATATAGCCCTCATCCGGCTTTATAAGCCCCGCGATGCAGAGCAGCGTCATCGTTTTCCCCGAACCGGAAGGACCAAGGATGGAGAGTATTTCCTTATCGACAGAAAATTCGACGTCAAGGTCAAATCCGTCCAGCGCTCTTTTGATGTTAATTTCCAGCATAACCCTGTTATTTACGGTAAACCGCACCGGTCACAGGCTCTATAAGAACCGATGGCTTTTCGGTCAATACCGGAGTGATCTTGCCCCCTTTCGTTTGTAATATGCCAGGGCTAACAGTGAGGCAAAAGATATAACCAGAACAATTGTGACCAGTACTGCGGCCTGGTCCATATGTCCTGCCTGAATATTGAAATATATCGCTACCGGAATTGTAGTTGTTTTCCCCGGGATATTACCCGCCAGCATAAGTGTAGCTCCGAACTCGCCCATTGCCCTGGCAAAGGCTAAAATGGTAGCAGCCACTATCGCAGGCCAAGCTAACGGCATCGTAACAGTCCAGAAAATCCGCCATTCGCTGGCACCAAGTGTTCTCGCCGCATTTTCGATATTTCTATCGACCTGCTCAAAACCGCCGCGGGCAGACATATACATCAAAGGAAAACACATAACCACCGCAGAGATAACGGTAGCAGGCCACGAGAACACTATGGTCGTTCCCATCAGCGCAAAGAGCTCTCCCAGAGGACCGTTTTTACCGAATAACAGTAGTAGACCGAAGCCTACTACTGTCGGGGGTAATACCAGAGGTAAAATGAATATTCCATCGATTATTCCTTTGAATTTGCCTGCATACCTTGCCATCCAGCGTGCAGCAGCAATACCAAGAAAAAAGGTGATTATCGTCGTTGCCAGGACCGTCTTAAACGATATCAGCAACGGCGATAAATATGATTCTGTCATCTAATGATCTCTCCGGAATTTTCCGGTCATTTTATTTACCTACCACACTGAAGCCATATTTCTCAAATATCTCTCCTGCTCCGTCACTAAAAAGAAAGCTGATGTACTCTTTGGCCGGTTCCACATTTGTACTTGCTTTTACCACAGCTACCGGATATACGATCTTTGCATTTATTTCATCCGGTGCATTGGCAACCACTTTACTCGACGTGGAAATAGCCGCATCCGTTGAATATACTATTCCGGCATCGACATTCCCGGTTTCAACATAATTCAGTACCTGTCTGACATCGCTCCCCAGTATCAACTTAGGCTCTACTTTATCATATATACCCAGCAGTTCGAGAGCCTGTTTGCCATAAGTCCCTGCCGGCACAAATTCAGGATCACCAAGTGCTATTTTTTTTACATCATCATTCACCAACTCTGAAAAGTCATTGATGGCGAGCGTGCTGTCCTCAGGTACAATTAAAACGACTTTATTATTTAAAAGGTCTTTTCGGGTGTCCGATAGAATAAGTCCCTTTTCTTCCAGTGCATTCATTTGTTTTGACGCTGCCGAAATAAATACATCAGCCGGAGCGCCGTTTTCTATCTGGGTTTGTAAAGTTCCTGATGAAGCAAAATTTTCCATAATCGTTACGTTGCCGTTTTTCTGCATATACAATTCATCAATGGCTGCCAGTGCATCTGTCATGCTTGCGGCTGCCGATACATTCAGGGTTACCGTTTCTGCGGGAGCACAACCGGCAATACCCGGCAACAATGACAGGATCAATAGTAGTAATGTTGAAAACAGGGCCGTTTTTTTCACGTTTTTCTCCTTTATTATAAATAATAGTATTCAACGAGTGAAATGCTTTTAACATCCTCACCCACTAAAAGCATGAACAACATAAATAACAAAGCTTCTTGCTGTAAATTTCACATGCATGTCTTTTCCAGGGAGGCGAGGGACTATAGAGCTCGCTCCATACCCCATAGTCCCTCCTATGATAGGCCACAGCCGGAAGCGGTTCCTATCCGGCATTATGGACTATACCGGGTTTTATATCTGCAAATCGGAACATATTTTCAAATATGCTTCCGTATATTTTTTCCTTTCTTCCTGTCCTCTGTATTGGCAATATTGTCCGAACAAATATCCTGCAATTTTTATTACGGCATACATGTACTATTATTAGTTATTTGGTTCAGACGCTATATTGTATATGATATTTCCATAAAAATCAACAGGCCTTCCAGTAATATATATTTGCCTTAGTTATTGATCATTGGACTCATTATCGTCGTGGAAAATAGTCCGTTGTATTTTCCTATTGCACTCGTACACGGTATACGATAGAATACAGATTAAAGGGGGGTAAGGCAATGGCCGCAAAAGCATTTGTGCTCATAGAGACCGCCGTTGGGAAGACCAAAGATGTGATCGCCATTCTCCAGAAGGTAGACGGAATAAAAACAGTCGATGCCGTTACAGGTCCGTATGACATTATTGCAGTTGTTGAGGAAGATGATCTGAACGCTGTGGGCAGCCTTGTCACTGCAAAAGTCCATCCCATCGAGGGAGTTACACGCACTGTAACCTGTTTATCAATTCGTGTCACATAAAGCAACAATCTTTTTCTATGGAATGTATTTTTTGTAAAATCATAGCGGGCGAGATACCATCCGATACCATCTATAAGGACGAGGAGTTCATCGCTTTTCGCGATATACAGCCACAGGCTCCCGTACATATTCTCATTGTGCCTGTAAAACATATTGTGTCGGTGAACGACCTGGGCGAAAAAGACACGTCGATGATTGGTCGTCTTATACTGCTTGCCAGACGCTTAGCTGAGGAAGAGCACGTTGCTGAAAGCGGCTACCGGCTGGTGATTAACTGCGGAAATGAAGGGGGACAGGTGGTACCTCATCTCCACCTTCATCTTATCGGCGGGACCCGGCTTAACGACCGGATGGGTTAGGTTAAATCATCACAGAGAACCCGTACTTTCTCAACCACTTCTTCTATCGACCCGTCGGGAGTCGAAGTCCCGGTAGTGATGCCTATATGCTTTTTCCCGCTAAACCAGGCTGCTTCGATTTCTGCGGCAGTTTCTATTAAATGAGTTTCCGCCAGGCCGGTGCATATCTCGGCAAGATGCTTGGTATTGGCACTATTCCTGCCGCCGACCACCAGAACACAATCGCTCCTTCTTGCAAGTTCCAGCGCAGCATCCTGGCGTTTCTCAGTTTCATCACAGATAGTGTTAATTATGCGTAGTTCCCTGATAGTGTGTAATACTCCTGTATTGACCTGATTGATAAAATCAAGAAACTTCTCTTTATTCTGTGTAGTCTGTGAAAGAATGCCCACTTTCTTCTTCAGGTCCATCCGGACCACCTGCCGGCTGTCCAATGTCGCGATCGCATTTGCACCCGCACAGCCCAACAATCCCTTTACCTCAGGATGATCGCTCTCACCGAAAATGATCACCAGATAACCATCCTGAGCAAGTTTTTTCGCTGCCCTCTGGGCGCTTTTCACAATGGGACATGTAGTGTCGACGATAATATTCTCCGGGTGTTTAATCGATTCAAGTACTTCGGGAGATGCACCATGAGCGGTTACCGCAACGGCTATTCCCTCGCCCTGTTCCGGGCTGTCTACTACCTCGATTCCTGTTTCGGAGAGCTTTTTTACCACCTGCTGATTATGTACTATCGGCCCGAGGGTAACCACTTTTCCATATTTTTTATTAGCTTCTTCAACCAGCTTGATTGCCCGCCTTACACCGAAGCAGAAACCGTATTCGGGAGCTATTTCAATCGTCACATTCATCGTTAATCACCTGGTAATTATATTGTAGCTGTCCTGCATAATGAAAACCATATATTTATCTGGTATATTGACCGATTTCCGGTATCACTTTATATACGTATTATTAAAAAAAACGTCGTCACATTATTATGTTAAGCAGGCCGCCAACCACCAGAGCGGTGACTATCATAATGCCGGTAGCTTTCAACATATCCGCCACACCCAGTTCCTTCACCAGTACCACGAATGTCGCCACGCAGGGAAAAGACATAGCCAGGACGGTGCTGCTGATAACAAGCTGTTTGGCCGTCAAATCGAGCGGGGCAAGCATACCCATCGCAACATCCTTACGTAAAATTCCGATTACCAGGGCGATCACAGAATCACGCGGCAATCCCAGAAGACCGCTGATAAGCGGAGCCGTGAGACGGGCGATAAAATCAAATACCCCGACAACATAAAGCAGGTTGACGACGAATATCGCGCCGAGCACTATCGGCAACGCTTCCTTGATAAAAGCGAATATCCGCATCCAGAGTTTTTCGAGGACAACACGCAAGGGCGGCATGCGGAACGGCGGTATTTCCAGGAGAAGCTCCGGGCTGAATCCCTTAACAAAACGGTTCAGTATAAGTCCGATTATAATCCATGTGAGGAAAAGGACTGCATAGACAAGCACAACATACTGTATTCCTTTCTGCCCAACCAGTCCGATAATCATCGCCTGTAACGATGCACACGGTATGGCAATAGAGATAAGCGTCGAAGCAATGAACCGCTGTTTACGGCTCTCCAGACTACGGGTCGCGAGTATCGCCGGGACATTACACCCCATACCAAGTATAGTGGGGATAATGGCAAAGCCGTGAAGTCCGACCCTATGTAATACATTGTCTACCAGTACCGCCAGCCGCGGCAGATAACCGATATCTTCCAGAATTCCCAGTATCAGATAGAAAGACAGCAAATATGGAAGTACTGCCGCAAAAGGAATATACAAACCGGTGCTGAGCAGCCCGAACGATTGAAGATAATCTATCTGTCCGCCGATCAGCTTGCCGATAAGGATATCATGCCAGAAAGTGCTCCCGCTGAGCAATTCACTGAGCTTCAAAAGGACCGGGGTCCAGAGCCTGTTAAAAAGCGGATCGGTTATATAGTTGATTATACCTTCTCCTATTAACCGGATAATCCAGAACATAGCGATGATAACAACCACTGCAAGCGCAACACCTGTGACAGGGTGATTACTGACATCTTCAAGAACATCCTGCCAGCTGTGGTGCCGGTGGACCAGCGTCTGCACCTGGTCCACAATCGAGCCTATATGTACCCAGCGATCGGTCCCGCCGGAAAAGTTGAGTGGAGGAATAGCCGCCCGCGGCAGGCTATCCACTAACTGCCGCATTCCCTGTCCGGTGGTCCCTACAGTTGGAATTACAGGAACACCGAGCAATTCCTCGAGTTTCGCAGTATCGATATTGATCCCCCGGTGCCGGGCATCATCCGACATATTGAAAGCGATAAGCAGGGGCAACTGTTTTTCGATCAATTGCAGGGTCAGGCTGAGGTTTCTTTCCAGATTAGTGGCATCGATTACGTTAATGATGACATTGCCGTCTTTAAGCATGTCAACCGCCACTTCCTCGGCTTTATTAGTAGGCTCCAGTGTGTAAGTGCCGGGCACGTCGATCACCTCCGCACGTTCCCCGTTTACTTTGACATAGCCTTTTGTGAACTCAACCGTAGTGCCCGGATAATTGGACGCGATAATATGTGTGCCGGTCAGGCGGGAGAATATTGCGCTTTTACCGACATTGGGATTTCCGATCAGTAGTATTTTCATATTTCTCTACATTCATTCCTTTATCTCGACTTCCACCATAATACGTCTGGACATGCCGAATCCCAGCGCAATCTGGGTCTGACCTGTTTTTATCATCACGGGTCCCCTAAAGACCATCGAACTCAATTTAATTACCTTTCTCCCCGGCATAATCCCCAGGGCTTCCAGCCGCCTGACAAGTCCGGGACCACCCAGTATCTGAACCACAGTACCGGAGTGCCCGTTACCCATTTTATTCAAAGGTATCAGCATTTTAGCCATTATATTTCTTGCTCCATATCGATTAGCCGATAACTATTCATTTTCACCTTTTTCACTTCTGCACCGGGAGCAGTACCCCATCATTTTCACATCAACACTCGTCACATTGAAATCATACTGTTTCCCGATCTCATCCTTGAAATTACCGCTCAACGGGCAGGAAAACTCAATAATCTTCCCGCAGTTTATACAAACAAGATGTTGATGTTCCCTGGATGGTTTTACTTCATACAGGTGATGCTCATCTATAAAATGATGTTCGTCGACAAGCTTCAGTTTCTTGAAGAGCTGCAAGTTCCGGTATACGGTGGAAAGGCTTATACGCGGAAACTTTTCTTTGGCTTTCCGGTGCAACTCGTCGGCATCGAGATGCCCGCCGCTCCGGCGAATAAGGTCAAGAAGGAAAGACCTCTGGGAGGTCACCCGTTGACTGGATTTCGTTAATATTTCTTTACTGCTCCTGCGCACGTATTTATCCTGCCTGTTATTATCTAAATCACATAATAATAGCACATATATATTTGCTTATGCAAATCATTTGCATTTATGTATTAACAAAAACAAACAACGAGGGAATAATAGCTGTTTTTTGCTCGGCAATTCCGGCGATGTCAGAATATCAGTGCAGTTACAAATAATATTGAGATATGAAGCAGCATGTAGAGATACAATCATACATTACCCCCGACACGGGCCGGGGGCGATGTATGAATTAATTATTCCGTCTTAAAAATTAAATGCTTATTTATAGTCGTAGAAGCCTTTGCCTGTCTTACGACCGTACATACCGGCTTTTACCATCTGGCGCATGAGCACCGGTGCGGCGAACCTGGGCTCTTTCATTACATCGAACATTGCTTCGGTCACGAAGTATGCTGTTTCAATGCCGACAAAGTCGAGCAGTGTAAGCGGGCCCATCGGATGGTTAAGACCCAGCATAATACCTTTATCAATATCCTCTTTTGTAGCCAGTCCGGCTTCATACAGTTTTATCGCTTCCAGCAAGAACGGGAAAAGGATCCGGTTAACGATAAATCCCGGTATATCCGGTGCAACGATGCAGGTCTTTCCGGTAGCTTCGCCGAATGCCTTGGCAACACTGAGCGTGGCGTCACTGGTGGAAATCGTCTTCACCAGTTCGAGGAGTTTCATGACAGGGACCGGATTGAAAAAGTGCATACCGAGCACCTTGTCCTGCCGTTTGGTAACCGATGCCATTTCAATAATGGACAGGCATGACGTATTCGTTGCAATAATGGTATTCGGCTGACATATCTTGTCCAGGTCGGCAAATATCTTCTTTTTCAGGTCCATGTTTTCTATAACCGCTTCAATTACCAGATCGCGGTCTTTGTGGTCTTCCATATTTGTCGTTCCCTTGATATGGTCCATTGCCGCCTTCATTTCAGCTTCGGTGGACTTACCTTTTTCCACCGCTTTGGTCAGAGAAGATTTGATTGCAGCAAGACCCTTGTCCAGGAAGTCCTGGCTGACCTCCGAGACCACTACATCGAATCCAGCCTTGGCGCTGATCTCAACAATGCCGCGGCCCATCAGTCCACATCCGACCACTCCAACTTTCTTTACGTCCATTTTGTGACCCCTTTTCTAGCTTATTTTTTATACCGTTTCACGGCTTATTTTATAATTCCAACAACGAAATAAAGTCAAACTATATATATTACTCTATCCCGGTGGGATATTTATTCCCCTTTAAAGTCCGCCTTCCGTTTTTCAATAAACGCCTTGCATCCTTCCGCGAAGTCCTTTGTGCTTACTATATGATCGCGCAATACGCTTTCCAGCAGCAGTCCGTCTTCCATCGAAGTATTAACACCCTGGACCATCGCCTGTTTCGCGGCGCGCACTGCGAGCGGTCCCGCTTTGCAGATTGTTTCGGCAATGTTCATTGCAGTTGCCATCAGGTCCGCCGGAGGGACAACTTTATTGACGAGGCCGATCCTGTACGCTTCCTGTGCATCGATCGGTTTACCGGTAAACAGCATTTCAGCCGCTTTGGCAGCACCGATAACTCTGGGTAACCGCTGCGTTCCGCCCCAGGCAGGAATAAGACCCAGCGTCACTTCGGGTAACCCGAATAGCGCTTTCTCCACTGCTATTCTAATATCACAGGCCAGGGCGACTTCAAGTCCGCCGCCGAGGGCAACGCCATTTACCGCTGCGATCAGGGGTTTCCACAGGCTAAGTCCTTTCATTATTATAGGCGGCTCACCCCATGGCTGGCCTTTGAATTTCTCTATTACCGGGAGCATTGTTTTAATATCGGCCCCGGCGCAAAACGCCTTTTCACCGGCACCGGTAACAATTCCGACCCACAGGCTATCGTCATCCTTGAAATCGATGAATGCATCACTCATTTCCTTAAAAAGATCGGGATTCAAGGCGTTCATCGCGTCAGGCCGGTTTAATGTGAAAATTGCGATTTTCCCTTCCTTCTTATAATCAAGCAGCATTATGAAACCTCCTTATTCGGTATTCGGTACTATTGTGAGATTAGAGGAAAGACGCAGGAATTATAGCAGATGATATTTGTCTGTTTCAATAAAACCTGTGTCGCTATAATAAACGGTATTTCCTGTGAATGACATATACAGGACCGGTTGCATATAAAGTTAATAGTTGCTCCCGGTTATAGCCGGAAGATACTCCGAGACAGGTTTTTATGGTACACTAACCGAAAAGCCTCTTGGTTGATCGTATTTGAGGGGTTGAATGGGGGGAAATTCCATGTATAAAAAGGCAGGGGAGTCTTCCGGGAAACATTTCAATACTCGTCGACAAAAAAATAGTACGCCTTTTCCTTTTTTACACTCACTATTACCTCAGCGTTGTTTTCTTCTTATCGCCGTTTCAGTCCTGTTCGTGTCATTGTTATCGGGCTGCGGTCCGGGTAAAAAAGCCCTGGAAGCAATCGCCTATACACCTCTGCAGGGAGATGACTGGGAAATATCGACACCTGAAGCGCAGGGGCTGGACCCGCTCCTCGTGGCAAAGATGTACCATAAGGCAACCAAACTGGAGACTATATATAGTCTGCTGGTGGTCAAGAACGGCTATCTGGTTGCCGAAAAGTATTTTAACGAAGGCTCCATAGACCAGTTATCTAAAAGGGCATCGGTAACGAAAAGCTATGTCTCGGCAATGACAGGTATAGCGCTGGAAAAGGGATATCTGTCGGATTTAGAGCAAAAGATGCTGGACTTCTTCCCGGAAGTGATAGACCAGATAAAAGACCCGAGAAAAGCACAGATAACGATCCGTCAAATGCTTCAGATGCGCGCCGGATATCCATGGGAAGAGACCGACCCGGCTCTATGGGATGCGTTGTGGAGCGGAGATTATATACCGCTCATTGTCTATTTCCCTCTGGTGAGCGATCCGGGAGCAGCATTCCACTACAGCAATCTGACCGCGCACTGGCTGGGTATCATCGTAGCGCGGGCATGCGACACAGACCTCAAATCCTTCGGCCAGGAATATCTGTTCGGCCCGCTCGGTGCAGAGATTGGCCACTGGAACCAGGACGTGGACGGGTATTACATCGGAGGCGGGGATATAGAGTTTACAGCGCGCGATATGGCGAAATTCGGCTTGCTATACCTCAACGACGGTGAATATAACGGCAATCAAATTATCCCGGCCGATTGGGTAAACGATTCGCTGCAGACCTATACGGAAGACGCCTGGACTATCAGGATAGGCCCGCACATTCGCGATATCGGTTACGGCTATATGTGGTGGTCCGCACGGTCCGGAGACCACCGCTACAATTTTGCATGGGGACACGGCGGGCAGCTCATCGTTTTGCTGAAAGAGTTCGATATGGTAATTGTCGTGACCGCGGACCCGTTTTACGGCAAAGATACTCACTGGAATTCGTGGAAATATGAGAAGGCGAACATCAATCTGGTGGCTGACTTTATTCGTTCCCTGCCGGTTGAATAACAGGGAAAAAAAATTAAATTAAAACGCACAGACCCTGTGAGAGGCAATCGTGCCTGTCTTCCTGGCTCCACCCTATTTTATCGGGACCTTCGATATCAGATGACCCCACATATATAAATATATGTAAGGGTATGTTGCACCTGAGAATTTTCACAGTCATTGACCCATTAATAGTTTAATTAATATGTAGCGCTTATTTACTTAAACGGGAGATAGTAATAATACAAATGCCTGTCGTATTCGAATATCCCCTGTTATACACCATGCCGGATTATGGCAAAACGGGTATACACGCTTTATTTCAGGTTAAAAATTGCCGAATTCGGGTAACCTGCCGTCATATCATGAGCACGCGATAATATAGAGAGCTAATGAAGTTTAAATTCCTTCGATTTCCTTATATCGAAAATTTTTCATTATTTTCCGAAACTGGTACAATATTACAGTTTGAATGGCAAGCGGAATGCTCACCCCTGTTTTTAATGTATATTTTATTTTTCTAAGGAAATATTTATACGACAAGTAACATAGAGAGCGAACCATTGCTGAAATTCACTTAGATCGTTAACACATTAATATTTGCTATAAAAAAAGAATATATTGCAAATGATAATTATATTTTTTGCTTTCGAAGAAAGAAGGAGGAATTAACTAAACTATGAAGCTAAGGGGGTACAATCCGCAATGAAGGATATCATTTTCGATTTCGAATATTTTAACCCTAAAACACTCAAGG
>CAZAIO010000033.1:0-22745 GCA_964485235.1 uncultured Dehalococcoidales bacterium | reverse complement strand
TCATCTTTCATGGCTGGATATTATAGTACCTAAACAATATTTCATACAAATTTCCCTGACCATTGGAGGTATGCCGCACTTCTATACAATAAAAGTTATCGTACGGACCTGAGCAAATAATCGGTCCTGTGCTGCGCTTGCATGAAGTGGAGAAATTATTATGTGCTGTTCAATACTGGAGTCAGATATTTGCTCCGGCGGAATAAATACTTACCAGTTTAACGATAAATATCAGAAACTGAATCAGTTATTATAGCACTTCAGGATGTGCTTCTTTATTTTACTCTGCTCATCCGCTTGACATACAACGCGCCATATTGTCTAATGTATTCGCATGGTACTCGTTCTGTAACAGAAGTTTTAAACAGCTATTTCGAAGCATATATGGCTTTACAGGTCATATGTAGTGATAGTTGTTTGGCTTCTGCTTTCCATCGTAATTTCTGAATCAATCCCGTACATGATGTAAATTTGTCTACTTCATGTATAAATATTGTTAAATCAAGGAGTACAGAACAATGGACGATAACAAACTACCCCCGTTTTTTTACGAGATATTCGATGCCTCGTTGCCTCGCCTTAATCCCGGTGACGACCGTTTAACCATACGGGCATTGCATACGCTGCTTAATGTAAAGCCGGAGTTCGCGGATGAAGCAAACAACGGCACGTTGAGAGTAATGGACCTGGGTTGCGGCAACGGTGCACAGACCATCCAGCTGGCCACACATATTAACGGAACCGTCCTGGCTGTGGACAACCATAAACCATACCTGGATGAACTGCAACGACGCGCTGAAAAAAAAGGAGTCGCAGATAAAATAACCCTTTACCTTAAGGACATGAGAGACCTCGGACTGCCCGATGGTTCGTTCGACTTGATCTGGGCGGAGGGTTCCCTTTTCGTTACCGGTTTTCGTAAGGGATTAACAATGTACAATAACTTATTGGTAAAAGAAGGGCTGCTTGCAGCATCCGAACTCACATGGCTGCGGCCCGATGCTCCGGCAGAATGCCTTCAATACATTAATGGAGTGTATCCTGCTATGGTAGATATGGATACAAACCTTTCCATTATTACAAGCTGCGGATACAAGGTCATCGGGCATTTCCCGCTTCCTGAATCGGCATGGTGGGAACCATTTTACAGTCCGCTTGAAAAACGTGTACAGGCGCTCCGCAGTAAATATCCCGGTGATCCTGAAAAGTCCGGGCTTTTGGATTCCGTTCAAATGGAGATCGATATGTACCGCAAATATTCAAAATATTACACTTAACTTTTTTACCTGATACAGCGAAAATAGATCGGGGAAGCAAACTCGATTGTATCGGGGGTCTTCCTTATCAGGAAGACCCCCGACAATTTCTCAAGAAGGCATCATTTTGTTTTTCCGTGCGGGCACACATATAAACAAAGACCGCATATGGCATACTCCTGCGTCTCTGCCATGCTTTTAAAATAGTCATCGCATTTTTTCACATCAAGCCTGTATTCCCGCGACTCGCCCAATTTAAAATTCCTTCCCTTTATTGCATTCACGGGGCAAATCGTCATGCATTTATTGCAGTC
Source organism: uncultured Dehalococcoidales bacterium (assembly GCA_964485235.1). Taxonomy (GTDB): domain Bacteria; phylum Chloroflexota; class Dehalococcoidia; order GIF9; family UBA5629; genus CAZAIO01. Next base: position 21,175 of record CAZAIO010000033.1, on the reverse strand, counting down.
ATTGCACCGTTGTTCCAGAGGATTGTTGACCGTGTCAAGAGGAGCCTCGGTCAATATCGATATCAACCGGATTCGCGGGCCGTGTTCGGGAGTTACCAGGAGGCAGTTCTTCCCGATCCATCCCAGTCCGGCAATATGAGCAATCGTCTTATGTGATACGGTTGGTATCGCATTCTCCCGGTCGGTCCTGTCTGCAGCCGCTATGGGCAAAGTCCGGTATCCCTGCCGGTTTAAATATGACGATATGACCGATGCTACAATATTTAAACGGGTATTAAACACATCATAGCCGTGTACCCTGTATTCGCAGGCAATATTGTTATCCTCCCTTGCAGGCAAATAGTCCACTATCGCATCGGGGAGAACGAGTCCCAGGCTGATCCCGCTCGGATAGCCTTTTACAATAATACCTCCGGAATCAACCAGTTCCTGCTCATATGTACGCAGGTCGGCAAACCCGACATAGTCCATATAATGAGATTCCGCAATTGATTGTATCCTGCTATTGAAGGTTTCCATGTTCAAGTCCTCCCGTTAATATTGCCCGGACTGCATTAAATTATAATAGTTTTATTATTAAAAAAAAGCTATAGCGGACGAATTATTTAATACAACAGTCAGGATGAAATAGTCTAGGGAATATCGATTGCCTGATATGTTATACTTCAAGAGGCGAGAAGAAATATGAAATGTAGCCGTTGCAATAGAGAAGTCCCCGATGAAGAAATATTTGCAGGACCGCATGGTAACCTCTGCGAGGACTGTTATTTAAAAGCCCGTCAGTCCGTACAGGCATGCGACCCGCTGGCAACCCGCCTGGCACTTCGTATCAGGGAGAAACTCGGTACGCAGGGAGCCGACAACCTGACGGCCGTACAAAAAGCAATCTATGACTTTGTGAAAAGCAGAGGAAAAGCCACTGCACAGGAAATTACCGGGCATCTCGCTCTATCGAGCGATGACCTGGATACACAACTCGCCGTTCTCAGACACTGCGAACTGGTCAAAGGACACAAAGAAGGCAATACAGTCTATCTCGTCCCTTTCACATCGAAATAGCACAATACAACAGCATTACTTGCTATCAGCCAATATTACTCCACCTGAGAGAAGTGGCGGAGGTAAAGCAAATACTCTGCTTCTGTTACCCTCCGGAAGGCACCTGGTAGATATTGACCTTCATATCACCAATTAATAAACGATCGATCATATTGTATAAATCAATACGCTGTTCTGTGGTTGTCCATGCCTTCCAGTGATCTTCTGATATCCATGTAGAAATGACCAGGACGTCTACCGGATTTTCGCCTTTGATAAGGGTTTCACCGCTCACATAGCCCGGCTGGTGTAGTGCGGCAGTCCTGAGGTCGATAAGATATCCGATGAGCTTGGCGAAGTTCTCTTTGGGTACTTTGCGTTCGAGCATAACCTTTATCATTTCCACACCTCCTTTGATTGGCATTCGTATTCAAACTGTAAGCCTATCACGAGTACTGTAGTTAGATAAGGCATATGGCAGCCATGTTCTTATAGCTGCTATCAGAGAAAGTAAATCAGGCTTCCACAACCAGTCTACCATATATCTTTCAGATATAGAATAGCTTTTCCGCTTTCATATATAGAAAAATAACAGAGATCTGCTGACCATAACATAACCCTGGTACCTTTTCGTATATTACAGGAGCATATACCATTTTTCGTGTAAATTTTTATTACGCCTCAATAAGAGATATATGAGATACATCACAGACATAAACGTGAGAGTCAGGTAGAATGCGACTGTGCTCTTTAAGACGACCTTAGTCGTCACTGTTGGTTTTTCACTATCCACCTCCTGAATAGGGTTGAGCTGTCCCGGCTCAACCCTATCTCTTTAACCGGGCATTGTAAATTGCGACGGTATTGAGAATAAACCCTTTTCCTTATATACAAGATAACATTTCACCATCTATATAATCTTGTATATTGACATAGTTGTTAATGAGTATTAGACTCAAAAAATAAATGCTCTTCTAATTTTCAGCAAAGGGGGAGAATAATGGTGGAGTTTAAAATAATGCCTTATAGTGAGAAATTCACCAGGCTGCTCGACACCATGCAATTAGAGAAAGACTTAATTATTTCTTTTATTCTGGAAAATTCCGGCAAACCCGTCGCTGACGAGCTGTATGAGATATGGAATAAAGGAGTGAATGAAATACCGGACTATGCTACTCCCGAGGAGAAATACGAGATAGCCTACGGTAACTGGATACGGATGGCAAAAAACAGTTATCTCTTCATACGGCAAAGGATGGGTGATGAATCACTTGAGCAATTCGAGGAAGCACATCTTGATACGCTGAAGCATAAAAACGCCGGCTTGGCGACGGCACTGCTGAAGGTCATGAGTTCTGTTTCACAGGGTAGTGCATTTATTTTTATCGTAAGACAAATACTCTACGAAATGCAGTGGTTTACACCATTCACTGTCTCAGAGTTTACGCCTGATAGGGTAAGTGTGTTCATTGAGCGATGCAAAATACATGAATTTCCCGATACGGACGACCTCTGCACGATCGGTTGTCAGAGCTCATATTCGAAATGGATTGCAGACCAGTTAATGGTCAGGGTACAGCATAATCGCCATAAAAACGGTTGTACCTGTACGTTGACTCCGCTGGAATGAGGAATTTAAAGCAGAGCATGCAGGGAATACTATGTCGTGTAACTACCTATCGCAGCACATTGACAATGTCTGCTGCCAGCTTTTCCAGTTGCGGCATAATGATCTGGTCTTCCGCTACCTGTTTTCTCTCTTTCGCCAGAGCGGTAACCGAGCCAATCCATGTCATACCGCAGATCGAAGCATAAGTCTGTAAGTTCTCCACCGCTTTTCCGATGCTCTCTTCGGCGACTGCTATACCGGCAACAGGCTTGCCTTTCAGGTAAGGCCATATCGGATTAGTCCTGTCCATGAAGTTTTTAAGCGTTCCGGAAAGCATATCGAAATACACCGGTGTGCCAAGCACCAACGCATCCGCCCCACGCAATATGGGGTATAGCTCTTTCATATCGTCCCCGATCTTGCATTCTCCTTTGCGATTCACCCCTCCCGGCTCACACTTCAAACAGCCCTTACAATGTTTTATACGTTTTCTCCTCAACAATACCAGTTCGGTTTCGATGTCGCTGCGGGCTAGCTTTTCCAGCAGCGTTTCCAACATCCATTCCGTATTGCCTTTTCTGGGCGATCCGCAAATACCGATAACTTTCATAATACAAACTATTGCATTATACTATCCTGCAAAGACCGGCACAATTGCCGGATAATAATAGAGGAGGTTCATCCTGTGGCAGCCGGGCATGCCGGTATGAAAAGCACTTTATCGTATATCCGGATAGTGATACAGGGAGTTTTCTCTTTACTCCTCGTTCTTGCTATGTTATTTTTGTCCGCTGGTACACTCGCCTACTGGCAGGGATGGGTATTCTGCGGAGTAACCATTCTCATCGTTGTAGTCCAGATTTTCATGTTTTCCGGTAAAAGCGATCTTGTGAAAGAACGTATGAAGCCCGGTGCAGGGATGAAATGGTGGGACCGTATATTTTACTCTCTCTATATACCCGCTTTCTTCGCAGTAGTGATCGTCGCCAGCCTGGATGCCGGGCGATTCGGATGGACTCCGAACCTTTCGCCTCCCTTCAATATTGTGTTTTATATAATAAGCTATCTTATCTATATCCTGTCCCTATTATTGTACACATGGGGTATGTGGACGAATACATTCTTCTCCAGCGTAGTACGGCTGCAAAGCGATAGAGGACAGGAAGTAGTACAACAGGGACCGTACAGGATAGTGAGGCATCCGGGTTATGTGGCAGGTAGCCTCATGGCAATAAGCATCTCGCTCGTGCTCGGCTCTCTGTGGGGGCTTATCCCTGCCGGAATCGTGCTCATTCTACTTGTCATACGCACTTATCTCGAAGATACGACGCTCAAGAGAGAATTGCCCGGATACTCTGATTATACCCGCAAGGTAAGATATCGTCTTATTCCGGGTATATGGTAACTGCCACATCTGACTTTTTTCCGGTTATACTCTATAATCAAATAAGGAGCATTTTACAGGTATCCTGAAAAATATTCAGACGTCGTAAGGTGGTGAATTGTGCCGATATATGAATATGAATGTCAAAAATGCGGACATAAATTTGAATTACGCCGTAACTTCAGCGATAGTGATGATACTGTAAAATGTCCGAAGTGCGGGACCGTCAAACCGAAAAGAACGCTCTCGTCTTTTATGACGGGTTCTTCCGGCGGTGGTTCTTCATGCGGTCCGGCAAGCCCGACCTGAGGAATAGCTCATTGAAGCGGTACGCTTTATAAAAGTAACCGGAGCACCGCACTGCCGTTCAATTAACCCGGCTATACAATACTCCGGTCGTCTTTCTTATTTATTTACACTTCGGGTGAAGTGAATTTTTGCTTTTATTCTTTATTACTCCACCAGATTCTTTGCTACCAGTTCAGCGATATCAAATGTTTTCAGTGTCTCTTCAGCCTCTTTTGCTTTTATGGCATCTTCGAACATCTGGAGACAATACGGACACGCCGCTGCGAGCACTTCGGCTCCTACTTCCATGACCTGTTCGACACGCATTTCGCTGATCCGCTTGCCCACGCGCTCTTCCATCCAGAAGCGTCCGCCTCCACCGCCACAGCAGAATCCCTTGGAGCGCGAGCGTTCCATTTCCAATGGACTGCCAAGATGTTTCACGATCTCGCGAGGTTGTTCATAGATATCATTATGCCTGCCCAGGTAACATGAATCGTGATAGGTCAGTTTCGCCTCACCTGCGGCATTGAGCTTAATCTTGCCTTCCCTGAGAAGCTCTGCGATCAATTGTGAATGATGTACGACTTCGAACTGACCGTCGAACTGAGGATACTCATTTAAAATAGTATTGAAACAGTGAGGACACGTGGCAACGATCTTCTTCACGTTATGCGCTTTCATTATCTCGATATTTTTCATCGCCTGCATCTGGAAGAGGTACTCATTGCCCAGCCTTCGTGCCGGTTCGCCGCAGCAGCTTTCTTCACCACCCAGTACAGCAAAATTCACACCGGCTGCCTTGAGTATCTTGGCTAATGCTTTTGCAACCTTCATATTTCTGTCTTCCAGTGCGGCAGTACATCCCACCCAGTAGAGGATGTCTACATTCTCATCGTCAGCAATGAGTTTTATGTCAAGCCCTTCCATCCACTCCGTCCTGGTTGCAGTTGTACCGCGGCAGCTATGCCCACGCGTTTCGATGCATTTCAAAATGGACTGACCGGTCTCGGGTATCTTCGCCTGTTCAAGTACAAGATTACGGCGCATGTCGATGATTTTATCAATGTGTTCGACATAGACCGGACAGATATCCTGACAGGCACGGCACGTCGTGCAGTCCCAGATCACATCTTCGATAATGATATCGCCGATGAGGCTTGGTCCGTCTCCATTCACTGACTGCCCGTTATCTGATTTTTTCGCCTTGAGTAATAGATTTCCTCTATCCACCATGTGCGTCCTCAGGTCCTGTATAACCTTTCGAGGCGATAGAGGCTTACCGCTCAGATATGCGGGACACCTGTCCTGGCACCTGCCGCAATTGGTGCATGCATCAAGGTCAAGAAGCTGTTTCCACGTGAAGTCCTCGATCTTGCTCACACCAAATGTTTCCGCCTCTTCGAGGTTTATCGGTGCAAGTGCGCCTTTAGGCCTGTATGTCCTGAAGAACACATTGGCAGGAGATACGAGTATATGAGTTGCCTTGGAAAAGGACAGGCAGATGTAAATAATCGAACCGGCGGCCAGAAGGGAATGGAACCACCATAAAATGAGATACCATGTGTCCCTTGCCCCTTCACTCAGCCCGGAAAAGAGGCTCGCAATAAAATAACCGCCAAAAGACCACTTCGCCCATTCAGGATGGCTGTAGAATTCAGGCTGGGTCAACCCGTCAGGGGTTGCAGCCAGCATACGAAAGCCCTCGATAAAAAATCCAGTAATTACAATGACAAAGATAAGTGTAAGAAAAACGGCATCGTCGAATATACTATTCAGGCGGTCCGGCTTCTGAATATACCGGCGTATCACGGCAAGTATAGCCCCGATGAGAAGTAATACACCGCCGATATCGGCAGCAAGGCCCAGACCAAGATATACGTTTCCGTAAATAAATTCGACTATATAATGACTTATAACGTCCAGTGCCGTAGCGGCCAGCAGCAGAAGAGCGCCGATGAAAATAAAGAAATGCATAATGCCGGGATACGGCTCGCGGAATATACGTTTATGGAATAGCCCTTCGACAAAACCCAGAACTATAAAATCTTTTATACGTTTACCGAGATTGTCTGTCCTCTTCTCCGGTTTGCCTATCATCCATAACTTGTAGCGCCGAACTACCGCGTATATCAGAACACCGAGAGACGCTGCTCCTAATAAATAGATGACAATGGGACCGAGAATTCCGAGATTCCAAAAAATTTCACGAGATGCTTCCATATTATTCCTTTCCAGTGTGACCTTATAATAAGCGACTTATTATATCATTTGACTACGTTTGATTTCAACGTAATCTGCTCACTGCTGTGTAAATTGCAATCGCGAGCATAAACAGGCTTATTACGATGTTCATAATACTGAAATAGGGTATAGATAGCACCATCGCAATAGCGAAGCTGATTGTAGCACTTATCCCGCCTATTACAGCGAGCGGGGTGCCCCGCTTCCTGTTTACTGCGAGTCCGGTAACCTCGCCAACTGCATATCCAACCCCGGCGGCTATTATCAGGCGAAGAAAGAAAAAGGGCAATACAAGGTTGATAGCCCACCATATAACGCCGCACACAATTCCGATTCCCAGTCCGGCACCAATAGCCCTGAGATAATATTGCGGCGATAGTTGAAAGGTCGGTAATTTCTTTGATGATGCACAGTCAGGACAGCGCATCCCGACCGGCGTCTCTACCATACATTTAGGACATATGGGCGTACCGCATTTTCCACATGTAACGTTTGTTTCTACTCTTGGATGCCGGGCACATTGCATACTGCTATTCCGCTTTTTTACTCCGGTCAATTCCTGTTGCCGGGTTGCGGCCGTGTTTTTCCGCCAGGTCAAATAATTGTTGAATTGCCCGTGACGGTGGAGATATTGCACCTATGATAGTCTCCATCCCATCGCCGAACGCATGATAATCGCTCCCGCCGGTAATAAGGAGGCCAAATCGCTTTGCCGTTTTTTCGATTCTAACGACCACATCAGGAGTATAATTATTATAATACGTCTCAATCCCCATCAGCCCTGCCATTTTCAATTTTTTCAACAGTTCATCCAGTCCTTCGATATCCGCGGGATGCGCCAGCACCGGAATGCCCCGCGCTTTGACGATAAGCTCTACCACTTCTGCTGGCTCCATTTTTTCTCTCTCCACATATGCCGGACCTTCACGACCTATATATTTGTCGAAGGCTTCGCGAAAGGACGAAATATGGCCCGCATCCAGCATTGCCTGGGCAATGTGCGGCCTTCCTACTGTACCGCCCTGCGCTAATTCCTGCACATGCTGCCAGCTTACTTTCATCCCCATATCCCCGAGCTTTTCTACCATTTTCATGGCACGGTTCCTCCGTGAATCACGCATCTTCTGCAATTCCTGCACAAAGTGACCGTCGTTATAATCGATATAATAACCCAGCACATGCACTTCGCCGTGAGGCACATCGGTACTCAGCTCTACTCCGGGTATGATAAACAGTGAAGGATAAGCGGCACCGGCCTGTAGAGCCGGCACTATGCCGTCTATCGTGTCGTGATCGGTAATCGCAATAACATCGAGACCTTTCGATGCTGCCAGTTTTACGATTTCAGCAGGGCTTAAAAGCCCGTCCGATGCAGTTGTATGCAGGTGCAGGTCGGCCCTCACCTAGTCACCTTCCCTCAATATTATGCGTTCGATATGCGTTGCTTTCCCTGTTTTTTCGTCGGCATCGACGAGCACTGCATTGAATATCGCCCTTCCCTTGCCCACTGAAAGCCTGTGCGGCATACCTGTGACAAAGCTATGTATTACAGAATCGGTATTATCTCCGATAACCGAGTCTTCAGGTCCTACCATTCCTATATCCGTAACATATGCCATACCACCGGGCAGTATAGACGTATCGATAGTACCTACATGTGTATGTGTCCCCAGCAATGCCGTTATCCTGCCATCCAGATATTTGCCCAGTGCTATCTTCTCGGACGTCGCCTCGGCATGAAAGTCTACTACGATAATTTTTATATTTTTATCGAGGCTTGTAAGTAATGAGTCCATAGTACGAAACGGGCAATCGAATTGCCCCATAAACACACGTCCCATTAAATTCACCACAAGGATGCCTTTCACGGACATAAAGCCTCGACCGGGAATATTGGGAGGATAATTAAGAGGACGGATAATGGGCAATTCCCCATCCAGGTGTTCCTCGATCTCACGTTTAGCCCATATATGGTTTCCGGTAGTGATTACATCTACTCCGGAATCGAGCAAATCGTACGCGGTAGGTACAGTAATGCCCAGACCGTGTGCCGCATTTTCCCCGTTAGCGATTACAACATCGATATTATATTTAGAACGTAAGCCTGGTAGAACCAGATTTATCATATTTCTGCCAGGCTTACCTACGATATCGCCTATGACAAGTATACGCAATGTTCCTTATTTACCCTCTATTTGGCATAGTCTACAACCCGGGTCTCTCTCAATACTGTCACTTTTATTTGCCCGGGATAGTCAAGACTTTCCTGTATTTTCTTCACGATGTCGCGTGCCAACCTCATTGCTTCGAGGTCATCTATCTCTTCCGGTTTTACCAGGATACGTACTTCGCGCCCCGCCTGAATTGCAAACGCTTTGTCCACGCCTGCAAAGCTGTTGGCAACATTTTCAAGGGACTCTATACGCTTCAGGTACTGCTCCAGTGATTCACGTCTTGCTCCCAATCGCGATCCGCTGATTGCATCCGCCGTCGCAACGATAAAGCCTAGAATGCTTGTCGTCTGTGCCTCACCATGATGCTCTCCAACAGCCTGCGCCACTTCTTTAGACTTGTCCCATTGAGTTACCAGATCGGCGCCTATAATAGCATGGGGACCTTCCACTTCATGGTCTACGGCTTTGCCTATATCATGAAGTAATGCAGCTTTTTTCGCCAGCTTGGTATCAAAACCTATTTCAGCAGCAAGCATCCCGGCAAGATGAGCGACTTCCAGACTATGCGTAAGCACGTTCTGTCCGAAACTGCTCCTGTATTTCAATCTTCCAAGTAACTTCACAAGTTCAGGATGCAGCCCGGGTAAACCCACTTCCCGTACAGCCTTTTCTCCCTCGATTTTAATAGTATTCTCGACCTCGGCTCTTGCTTTTTCCACGACTTCTTCAATTCTGGCAGGATGAATCCGTCCATCCAGTATCAGATTGCCCAACGCCAGTCTGGCAATTTCACGTCTGAGCGGATCGAAGCTGGAAATGGTCACGGCTTCGGGTGTATCATCGATAATCAGGTCAACGCCCGTTGCCTGTTCGAGGGCGCGAATATTCCGTCCCTCACGTCCAATAAGACGTCCCTTCATTTCATCTCCCGGTAAAGGGACCACTGATGCAGTTGTTTCTGATACTACGTCGGTTGCACAACGCTGGATAGTGGTGGCAAGTATCTCACGTGCTTTCCCGTCGACCTCATCTTTTATATGTGATTCCCACTCCCTTACCCGCCGGGAGGCATCCTCACGAATCTCGCCTTCGATCGCATTCATCAACTCCTGCTTTGCTTCACCGCTCGACATTCCTGAAACAAGCTCAAGCTCATGTAGTCTTTTCGCTTTCAGTTCTTCCTGCTGGACGCGGATATCCTCTATGGCCTTCTCTTTATTTCCAAGGTCTCGTTCGCGGCGCTCTATAAAATCGAGCTTGCGTTCCAGCTTTTCTTCCTTCTGGCTGAAACGCCGCTCCAATCTCTGCAATTCGGCTCGGCGTTGCCGGCTGTCGGCTTCTGCAGCCGCTCTGACTTTTACGGCTTCGTCTCTTGCCTCAAGCAGCATTTTTTCATGTTTTTCGGTAGCCTCAACCAGTAGATTTTTCGCTTCATTCTGGGCCCCTCGCAATTGCTGGTTTGCCATTAGTTGTCTGGCAAAATAGCCTATCACTACACCCAGAATGAACAACAGCACAACCAGAGAAATATATACTAAAGTTGAACTCATTTAATTTCCTCTCTTTCATTACACACACAAACACAGAAAAAACCTCTACATGTAAAATAACAATTTTATACTAATCCTTCAAATGGTTAGTGTCAACTGCCATAATTAATATAATATATAAATATTATGTATTTCACCTTTCCTGCCACAGGCGCGTAGCTATACGATCGATAGTATCGTAGTTAAATCCTTTCCATCGTAAAAAATTCGATAAACGGCTGCGAAAATCATTATAATCAGAAGCCGAAATCGCACGTGCTTTCTTCTGCGCTGCTCTATATGCGCTTTCTTCATCATCGACATCGTCGACGATATCAGCCGCGATTTCCGGAGAAATACCTTTTTCCATAAGCTCATGCTTAATCAGTTTCTTGCTCCTGGGACGATATGATACTCGATTTTCTTTCCAGTAACCGGCGAAGGCTGTATCGTCTATCAACGATTGCTTTTTTAGACGTACAATAACTTCGTTTATAATCGCCTCATCGAAGCTACCTCTGCGGAGTCTCCAACGTACTTCAGCCTCACTTCGGGGACGATATCCCAGAAAATGCAGTGCTGCATTCATACATCGCTGGACATTGTCGCTATGCCGGAAGCCCTCAATTTTATCTTGAGTTAATTCCGCACCTGTGTGCAGGCCTGAAAATACAGCTACTTCACGATCGACTGAAAAAGAAAACGCATTGTCGATAAAAACAGATACACGTTTTTTGTGCTTATTCAGTTGCACATCCGTTATATAGCCCATATTTCAGACCGCTTATCGCTGTATTGAATAAGAGGTACAGAGCAATTTCCCGGGTTATCAGGAGCTATCGCGTTCTCAGCACTCTGAAATAAGGTTCTTTTTAAAGGTTGTCGAAGACTTGATCTCGGCTTCAATTTCCGATGCTAGCTCAGGATGCTGCACCAGGTAATCTTTGGCGTTTTCACGTCCCTGTCCCAGCTTTATATCCCCGTATGTATAAAAAGATCCTGCTTTCTTCACGATTTCCAGGTTGACACCCAGATCAACAAGGTCACCCTCTCTGCTTATCCCGCTATTGAACATCAGGTCAAACTCGGCAGAGCGAAACGGAGGAGCAACTTTGTTTTTTACTACTTTTGCCCTTACTCTCGTCCCCACAACTTCCGAACCACGTTTTATAACTTCACCTTTCCGTAAATCTATTCGTACGGTACTGTAAAATTTAAGAGCCCTTCCTCCCGGAGTAACCTCAGGGCTTCCAAAAAATACGCCTACCTTTTCCCGTAACTGGTTTATGAAAACCACTGCCGTGTGTGATTTATTCATCACAGCTACCAGTTTGCGTAAAGCCTGTGACATAAGCCTCGCCTGCAGGCCTACATGAGAGTCCCCCATCTCCCCTTCAAGCTCCGCTTTCGGCACCAGGGCCGGTACGCTATCGATAACAATAACATCAACCGCCTCGCTTCTTACCAGTTTTTCTGCTATATCCAGTGCCTGTTCGCCATAATCCGCCTGAGATATCTGTAACTCTTCCCATTTCACACCGCATGTTGCCGCATATTCACAACTAAAAGCATGCTCGGCGTCGATATAAAACGCCTTACCACCCATCTTCTGTGCATGTGCAATAATATGAAGTGCAAGAGTGGTCTTGCCCGAAGATTCCGCCCCGAATATTTCCGTAACCCGCCCTCTCGGGATTCCTCCCACACCAAGCGCCAGATCCAGCGCAGGCGATCCTGTAGGAATAGCCTCGATATCCTGTTTCAGAGAAAGCTCGCCCAGCTTCATTACAGAACCTTCGCCATATTGTTTGACTATTTGACTGATGGTGAGTTCAAGCGCTTTGTCTTTATCAATGGACATCGAAATTCCTCCTTGCCGACTTAGGGCATCATATCACAGGCAAAATGTTAAAACAAGCAATTACGGTCACCCTGTTCAACCATAAAAGATAAGACTATCGGGAGTGACTTTTTATATACATTCCTCCCAATCAGCACATCAGTCTATTCTTTTATACTGTTTTCGCGTTCACCGGTGTGGAAATCTGTCCGGCAAAATCTCAAAATATTGTTAATTATTACACCAGTTATAACAGGGTAAAAGCATTCCCTGAATCGGCAACAATTCGCCCGCTCGATTCATCATTCACTACAATATCTCCAAAACCCTACAACTTTTCTATATATTATAACGTATCAGAATATGACAGTAACAATTATCATGATAAAATAACATAACTCAGTATATATATCGTAAAGAGCCCGGTTTTATTGTATATGTCTGATAAAAAACGCCGAGGCGATTGCAGCAATGCCGGTAATTATACAGAGCATTACCATTATTTGATATGACCCGGTCACATCGAAAATATATCCTCCCATAAAAGGCCCGAAGGCAACACCTATTCCGCACATAATAGCACCGAATCCCAGAATCGAACCGGTCTCTTTAAGTCCGAAATAATCTGCAGGAAATGCTGCAATTACGCCTCCCCAACCACCGGACCCGAAACCGAATAGTACGACGAACACAAAAAACATCCAGAGGTCGTTGGAATAGGCAAGCCACACAAGAGCAGCTAGCTGGATTGCAAGCGCCGTAATAAAGACCTCTTTTCTGCCGACCTTATCGGATATCAGACCGGAGCATACTCTGCCCGCTAAGCTTGTTCCACCCATCAATCCGGCCATCAGTCCTGCCTGAACTATTGTTATCCCCCTGTCGGTGAGAACAGGCACGATATGTACAAAAATTGCCCATTGCGCAAAAGCTGCGAACATCCACGCACAACAATACGCCCAGAACGTTAACGTCTTAAAGGCTTCGGCGAACGTTATTCCTTCAGCTATTCTTGAATTATTCTTACTTGTTTCAATTATTCCCGTATTTCTCTTCAGAAACCGCACCACCGGAATGAAAATAATCCATGTGCTGATGCCAAGTACAAAAAAGGAGAACCTCCAATCGAAGGACGATATCAACCATGCGCTTAGAGGTGAAAATACTATCGAGCCCGCTCCTATTCCTGCGGCGGTAAATCCTACTGCCATTCCTCTTTTTTCCGCAAACCATCTGGATACCGTTGCCATTACCGGTGCATAGGTACATGCAATACCAACCGAAAGAAACAATCCGTACACAACATAAAGTTGCCAAATATTTGAAATATAACTCATGAGCACCATGGAAAGACCGATGAAGAATCCTGCTGCGGTTAATACTATTTTAGGACCGAACCTGTCTACAAGCTTGCCGCAAAAGAAAGCCAGGATATTATGCACGATTGCATATATACTGAATGCTCCGGCAGTCACTGTACGGTTCCATCCGAATTCAAGGGTGAGCGGTTTAAAAAAAACGCTGTATGCAAATACGACCCCATACGCAGCAAGATTGGCGAGAAAAGCCATTCCGACTACCACCCAGCCATAATATGAGACTTTTGATTCCATTTAGTGATTTCCTTCGCCTGATATTATATAGCCGGAATATCTGTTCAGAATAGTCGATAATAACGTTGCGAAAATTTGACTTACACTTACCCGTGCGCTACATTTAGAAAAAGGAGAAAATATGCCGCTTTATGAATACCGCTGTTCTGCGTGTAACCATAAGTTCGAAAAACTTCGTCCTATAAGTGAAGCGAATAAAGAAATAGCATGCCCGAAATGCAACCGCACGTCACAGCGCATTCTTTCCACTTTTGCTTCCTTTTCCAAAAGTGCCGACGGGGCAACTACAGCTATAGCAGGTGCCGGAAGTTCCTGTGCAGGGTGTACTTCGACAAATTGCAGCAGCTGTCATTAGCTTCCTGACAAGCCTCCTGGTTTAGCAGCCAGATATCCGTACCGTATTCTTTTAAATAATATAAACGTGATTATTCCCAGTAAAAACGCTTCGACGATAACCGCAATAAAACCGTAAAGCGCCGCATCATAGAAAAAACCTTCGGGAAATAGCCGGATCAAATAGTCGGTTGCCGGGTCTAGTATCCACAAATCATTCGAAAAGCTCACTATATGAAAAAGGACGAAGAAACGTTCGAAGCCGAACATAGCCCACAGGGCTAGCACAATAACTCCCGTCAATGTTACGACAGCCCCCCAGAAAAGACCTTTTATTGCTTTTCGTAATCGTTCAGACGAAAGGAAAAACAGTATTAATGCAAACATAACAATTAAAATTACAGCGATTCGGAACACAAGATAGTCCAGCTGAACCAAATCCCTCACATCCTGCAAATGGACGAGCTCTTTTGAATTAAACAGGTCTACCTGTTGTCCCGACCTCATGACCGATATCTGTGCGGAATCTGCTTTCAGGTTGAAATAATCGATCAGGTGACGTGCAACGTCGTGAAGTCCTGTGTTATCGATTCCTGTATCCTCGCTGATGTTATATTTGTTGAAACCGCTTTCATAAAGATGGATATTTCCCACTTCCGCTTTTATGGTGCCGGTAATCAATAGAACCGGTATGCAACAAATAAGCAGGACATAGACGATGCCGGTAATAATTTTCATATCTTTTCCCCTTTGCACAGATGATGATAGTGATTGCATCCCGTAAATGTCAAACCAACATACTCCGGATGACAGAAAGCGATAAAAACACGAAATTTTTTATGCTATAATGATAAACAATTCCATTTTTTTAAAGCCCTATGTTTACCCATCTACATGTTCATACCGAATACAGCCTTCTCGACGGGCTCTGCCGTGTTCAGCAGGTCATAGAGAAAGCACGGTTAATGGGAATGAACAGCCTCGCCATTACCGACCATGGGACTATGTACGGTGTGGTCGATTTTTATCTTGCGGCAAAGGAAGCAGGTATTAAACCTATTATCGGCTGTGAACTTTACGTAGCTCCTAACGGCCACCGCAGTAAAAATGCCGGAGATAAAAGCTCATACCATCTCACTGTGCTCGCAAAAAACAGGCAAGGTTATCAGAACCTGCTCTACCTGGTTACCATAGCCAATCTCGAAGGCTTTTATTACAAGCCAAGAATAGATAAAGACCTTCTATTAAAATACGGTGAAGGTCTTATTATTATGTCGGGATGCCTTCAGGGTCAACTGGCTCAACTCATACTTGCAGGCCATATGGAAGAAGCAAAAACAGAAGCACAATGGTACAAAGACAATTTCAGCGACTACTATATCGAGATACAGCGACATCCCATTCCGGAACTCGAAAAAGCAAACCAGGGACTACTCTCGCTTTTATCGGAATTGAGTATTCCTCCGGTCGCTACAAATGATGTACATTATGTCAACAGGGAAGACGCTACTATACAGGACATCCTCCTTTGCATACAGACCAATACCACGGTCAATGATGAAAAACGAATGAAAATGTCCGGCGATTTTCTGTATCTGAAAAGCCCGGAAGATATGACTTCAATGTATCAGGATATACCCGATGCAATTGAAAACACGCTACGTATAGCGGATATGTGCAATCTCGAGCTGGAGTTCGGCCGTACGCATATACCGAAAGTTGAGGTACCGCAGGGGAAAACCGCCGATACCTTCCTCGACGAGCTTTGCTGGGACGGACTTAAACTGCGTTACCCGTCTATTACGCCTCAGATCGAACAACGTCTTGCATATGAACTCGACGTTATCCATCAAACACATTTCTCCGATTACTTTCTGGTAGTATGGGACCTTATCTCATTCGTGCGACAGCAAAATATACTCTTCGGTGTAAGAGGAAGCGCAGCGGCAAGTCTTGCGCTTTACTGCCTCGGTATCACCGAAATCGACCCGCTCGCACACAATCTTGTATTTGAACGCTTCCTTAATATTGAGCGCCGCGAGATGCCTGACATCGATCTCGACTTTCAAGATGACCGCAGGGGAGAAGTTATTGCGTATATCAACCAAAGATACAGTACAGACAACGTAGCCCAGATAATCACATTCGGAACATTGGGAGCCAGAGCCGCAGTGAGAGACGTGGGGCGAGCCCTTGATATGTCATACGGACAGGTCGACCGGGTGGCCAGGCTGATCCCGGCGAGGCCTAATATCAAACTCGATGATGCGCTCCAGGAAAACAGGGAATTCAGCACGATATATAACGAGGACAATACGATCCGGCAGCTCGTTGACACCGCGAAAAAGGTGGAAGGTATTGCACGTCATGCGAGCACGCACGCAGCCGGAGTAGTAATTTCAAGCGAGCCGCTCGTGCATTTTCTACCGCTTCAGCGGGCGAGCAAAGACGTCGAACAGAACACGGCGACAACGCAGTTTCCGATGACCACCGTAGCCCGGCTGGGACTGCTCAAGTTCGATATCCTGGGTCTTGCGAATCTCACACTCCTGTCGAAAGCAAAGGATATTATCGCAGAACATCGTAATGTCACCATCACTTTTCAAAATATACCTCTGGACAACCCCGCCACTTTCGAGCTTCTTGCATCGGGGGAAACAGGTGGTATTTTCCAGCTTGAAGGTGCCGGTATGCGCCGTTATATCAAGGAACTGAAACCGACCACTTTCAGCGACATAGCGGCTATGGTAGCGCTCTACAGACCCGGTCCGATGGAACATATCCCCACTTTCATCAGAGCAAAACACGGACTCGAACCGATACACTATCCTCATGAAGCGCTCAAGAATATCCTGGAGGAAACATACGGCGTGATTGTATATCAGGACCAGGTGCTTCTCATGGTACGCGCCCTCGCCGGATACAGTCTCGGACAGGCCGACATATTCCGCAAAGCAATGGGGAAAAAAATCGCTTCCGTTATGCAAAAGGAACGGCAGAACTTTATCGACGGCGCAATGAAAAACGGCATTACCGAAGACCTCGCCAATGAGATATTCGCTCTTATCGAACCCTTTGCAGGTTATGCATTTAATAAAGCGCACAGCGTGAGTTATGCTCTTATCTCTTATGAGACTGCTTATCTCAAAGCAAAT
Source organism: uncultured Dehalococcoidales bacterium (assembly GCA_964485235.1). Classification (GTDB taxonomy): domain Bacteria; phylum Chloroflexota; class Dehalococcoidia; order GIF9; family UBA5629; genus CAZAIO01. Next base: position 3,968 of record CAZAIO010000033.1, on the reverse strand, counting down.
TACCCCGTGGAGTTTATGACTGCACTTTTCAATACATATTCGACGAATATGGACAAAGTGCGCTCATTCTTCGCTGAGTGCCGCCGTTTGAACATTGCTGTCCTGCCGCCCGATATCAATAAAAGCGATACCATATTTACTATCGAGAAGCCCAACGGAAACGCGGCAATCAGGTTCAGTCTCAGCGCGATAAAAAATGTCGGGCAGAACGCCGTTGAACCTATCATAGCAGCCCGACGTGAGGGTGGAGCCTTTCAGACGATTGAAGACTTTTGCCGTCGTGCCGACCTTCGCAGCGTTAACAGAAAGGTGCTGGAAAGCCTGATTAAAGCGGGGGCATTCAATAGCCTGGCGCCCCGCGGTGCGTTGCTTCACAGCTTGCCGCAAATTATTTCACTTTCACAACGGGAACAACAACAACGGGAATCAGGACAAACAAGCATGTTCGATCTCTGGGGCGATTCCGTTACCACTCCACTCCCCAGTTTGAACCTGGAGGATATCGAGACCACACCGAAAGAAAATGTTGAATGGGAAAAAGAGCTTATGGGGGTGTTTTTCTCAGCCCATCCTTTAAGCGCTATGGCAGCTTCCCTGGCAGATACCATTACCGCTTTTTGCGGTCAACTGGGAGAGGAAATGGTCGGCGAAAATGTAATAATAGCGGGAATGGTAACATCTGTACGCCAGTTATATACCAAAGACGGCCGCGCTTTTTGTATTGCCACACTTGAAGACCTCGACGGGACAATCGAAGTGACAGCATGGTCGAAAATATATGAAGAAACAAAGGAACTATGGGTAGAGAATGAAATACTCCTGGTAGAGGGCAAGGTGAGAGCTAGGGAAGACCAGGTTAATATCAATTGCCAGCGAGTCCGGAAATATGAAGAGGAAGCAACACCGAACAGAAATACGTTGCCCGAAAAACAAATCCCGAAAAAACATAAGGTCACTATATTTATGAACGAAGGTGGTGAAACCGAAGAATCGCTCGAAAAACTCAATAAAGTAATGGATGCGCTAAACCTTTACCAGGGCGAAGATATTTTCAATCTCATTATAGACAACGGTGAAGAGAAGACCTTTATGGAATTACCCGGTGCAAGTTATTGCTCTGAACTGGAAAAGGAACTGGTGACTATTCTGGGCAAAGAAAACCTGGGAGTTGAAACTATATTGTAATCACGATATGTCCCCGTTCCACTGTATATGTTACTATCACCTTCAAAACACTGGATACGTATTCCGCATTACATCGTACTCTTATGATTCGCAGATACCCGACTGTCCTCAAGTTGCAACAGGTATTTTTTTATACCGGTTCCGCTGCTGAAACCGCCTATAGTACCGTCACCGGCAATAACCCTGTGACAGGGAACAATGATGGGAAAGGGATTCTTTCCTAATACCGTCCCGGCAGCTCTTGCTGCCCTGTTATGACCGGCTGCATCGGCAACCCAGCCATAGCTCCGTGTCTCACCATAAGGAATAGTCCTCGTCGTCTCCCATATGGACTTTTGAAAGTCGCTGGCAATCGCGAAATCAAGCTTATCGGGAAACTCTACGCGATATCCCTCGAAATACGAGATCAATCTCCGGGGCAAATCGCCGAAAAAAGAAATATCTGTCACCTGCGAAATCCCGTACTTCTGCATAACAGTACGATAAAGGATTACAGATGAGGGTTTCGGTAAGATTATTTCTCGTAGACTTTCCCTTGATGCAACGACTCCTATAGACCCCAGCTGAGTCTCTACCGGTGTAAAACGTAATACGTGAAGCATTCCCATTGCATTCTGCCTTCGGCCCGGTACAAAGGTTACAGGTTTTTAGCACATTCCGTTAATGCAGTACCATACGCCCGGTACGTTACTGCGTCATATAGAACGAAAAATATCTCCTGTAACGGGGTATTGTTTTCACGTACAAACTCAATTACAGTATTGATCGCGAGCTTTGCAGCTTCATCTACAGGATAACGATATGCCCCTGTACTGATAGAAGGGAATGAAATGCTCCCGATCTTGTATGCTATCGCTAACTTCAAACTTTCCCTGTAAGCACTCGCAAGTATCTCAGATTCATTATATCTTCCGCCATGCCATATGGGACCTACGGTATGAATGATATACTTTACGTTGAGATTACCCGCAGAAGTGATAACAGCATTGCCGGGTTCCAGCTTTCCAATACGGGATATGATCTTCTTGCATTCTTCGAGTACCGATGGCCCGGCAGCATTGTGTATCGCCCCATCCACTCCACCTCCACCCATCAGGCTGGAATTCGCAGCGTTTACGATAGCGTCAGTCGTCTGTTGCGTTATATCGCCCTGAAGTAATGCAATACGTGTCTTTTCAACTGTTAATTCATTCATTTAATAAACCGCGCTTATTATTAAAATATACTTATGCCATCTCCGGCACTATCAGCCCGTAATTTCCGTCTTTTCGTCGATAAATCAGATTCAGCTCTCCACTTTCATCGTTCACAAACAGAAAGAAATCGTGTCCCAGTAGTTCCATCTGCTCGGTGGATTCATCTACCGTCATAGACTTGACAATAAAACGCTTCACTTTCACCAGTTCCGGTTCGGTAGTTTTCTTTTTTCCGGTAACGGCAATTTCCTCTTCACCGATCTGGCGTGCTAGCGATGCAGTCTTTTCTTTCCTGTTTACTTTACCTTTGTACCGCTTTATCTGCCGGGCAAGCACTTCTATAACCATATCCATGGCGGCATTAGCATTAATACTCCGCTCCTCACCGCGTAGCAATAAACCCTTACTTCTTATAGTAACCTGGACAGTAAACCGGTGTTCGGGAGCCTTGGTTTTTTCCTGATTTATCTCAACTTTGGCATCGTCGATACCGGGCAGGTAACGGCCCAGCCTGTCAACTTTCTTTTGTATATAGTCTCTCATAGACTGTGTAACTTTCACATTCTTCCCGATGATTTGAAGCTCCATAGTTCTCTCCTTTTTAGCTCTCTCGTGCAACAGTAAGTCCCCAGACAGATATCGCACCGGCATTTTTCAGGGTCCCGGCACAGGCTTCCAGTGTCGCACCTGTTGTACACACGTCATCTACTAATATTATACGACTTCCTCTCAACATATTGTCAGGGCAATTAAAGGCGCCATCGACATTTCTTTGTCTTTCCTGTCCTGTTTTCGTTCTCGCCTGAGGTATACTATCTTTTGTTCTAATAAGCATATTTTGTTCAAACGGAATGCCGGATAGTTTTGCTAATTTTACCGCGATAAGAGCCGATTGATTATAACCGCGGCTACGTATCCTGTTGCGATGAAGCGGTACCGGCAGAATAATATCACCTTCTATCTTACTCCCCTGTAAATATTGATACATAAAATCCGCAAGGTAGTCCGATAGTGCCCTCAAATTATAATATTTTAGCTCATGTATTGCTTTACGTACTATACCGTCAAAATAAAAAATCGAACGAATTCCATCAATTCCGGACTGTGCACCCCAGCATGACGGGCAAAGCGTACCGCTGGTTTGAGGTTTACCGCACCTGTTACAGATAGGCGGTACTATCCGCGGTAATTTTCTGGAACAATCAGCACATAAAAAATCCCCCACCTTTCCACAACCAACACAATGCGGAGGAAAGAAAAAATCAACAGCTATCTTCCGGAGTTGTTGAGACCAGGAGGTCAATATAACAACCACAAATTAAATATTACGTATGAGATTTACAACGTACTATTATGTACGGGGTCTAACGGTATGGGATGTCCCGTTCAGTATCGGCTCATTTAAATATAAATCACCATTTCTGATCTTGATATTATATCCACAATCAGGATTGGTGCATACCCATGCCTTATAATGTATAGCCGCACCCTGACTGCCAAAGTCCGAAAGGGGTACAAGGTCACCAATCTTACATTTCTGACATTTTGGGAACGAATCGTATTCCACGTTCCACCTCCTCCGAGAAT
>CAZAIO010000032.1:0-23261 GCA_964485235.1 uncultured Dehalococcoidales bacterium | reverse complement strand
GCGCTGGCAAATGCAAGAAAAGCAGGTGTCGAGGCAATTGTCGCGGTTGGGACCCATGAAGAATCGAACAGGAAAACGATGGATATTGCCGAAAAATATCCTTCATTCGTCTATCCGGCTTTCGGCTTGCATCCGTGGGAAATGGGCGATATGCAGCCGGACCGGGTCGAGAGCACCATCCGTCTTATCGAAGAAAATATCGAGCGTATAGTAGCGATAGGAGAGGTGGGCCTTGACTATGACAAACGGGTGGTAAGCAGGACATCCAAGGAACTTCAGAAGGAGGTCCTGCACCGGTTGCTTACGTTATCCGCAAAATATAATAAACCTGTTTCCCTTCACAGCCGTTATTCCTGGAAAGACTGTTTCGACATGGTTGAAAGCACAGGAGCTAAAAAAGTTGTGTTTCACTGGTTTACCGGTTTTTCGAGTGTATTAAAAGAAATTATCAGTGCAGGATACTATATTTCGTGTACTCCTGCTGCCGAATATCATGAAGAACACAGGAGAGCAATTAAAGAGGTACCGGTGGAAAAACTGATGCTGGAAACAGATAGCCCCGTTACATATGGAAGGGAATTGAAATTCAAAGCATACCCCGCGGATGTTGTACGCAGCCTGAAAGCTGCTGCTGCGCTCAAGGGAATAGACGAAGAAAGTCTGGGGCAACAGACAACCGATAATGCCTTTCGTTTCTTTTCCATTAAAACTGCCTGAAGGCTTTTCTATGCCGTTTGTTTTCTATTATTTATATATTATCGATTGAAATAATTGAATTGCCCGTCCATCTGAAAAGAGTTACAATAACCTTCACGCTCTTCAGACGAAAGAGTGTGAGTATCAGGAATAAATATGAAAGCAGTAATCCTGGTTGGCGGTGAGGGAACAAGGCTTCGTCCGCTTACTAATAATACAGTCAAGGCTATGGTGCCTGTGCTCAACAGGCCGTTTATATGGTATGTAATAGAGCATTTAAAAGAACATTATGTCGACACGATTGTTCTCGCGATGGGGTACAAACCTGACTCCGTCAGAAATTATTTTAATATCAACAGCATTCCCGGCATTAAACTGGTTTACAGCGAAGAGCCCGAACCGCTCGGCACTGCCGGTGCTGTGAAATATGCTGAGCAATATATAGATAATAATGAGCCCTTCTTTGTGCTTAACGGTGATATTTTCACTGACATGAATCTAACCGAAATGCTGCAGGTCCATCGTAAACATCATGCAAAAATCACAATTTCTCTTACGCCTGTCGAAGATCCGACACGTTTCGGTGTTGTGGAAACTGATTCACAACAACGGGTAAAACGTTTCGTGGAAAAACCATCAAGAGATCAAATAACCACCAACCTTATCAATGCCGGTGTATATATTCTCGAACATGATGTGCTCGAACGTATACCATATGGAATAAAGTCAATGTTCGAACGTGATACATTCCCGCAATTGATAGAAGAGGGAAAACCTGTTTATGGATATCCAACATATACATACTGGATGGATATGGGCACCCCTGATAAATATATACAATTAAATTTCGACCTGCTCAATGGCAAATCTCCTGTTAGCGGGCTGCATCCGGACAACATCCCATCTGATGCAAAGCAAGTGGGACCTGTATCTATTGACAGCGGGTGTAAAATTGGAAAAAATATTACTCTCAACGGTCCACTGGTAATCGGTCCCGATTGTACAATAGGCGATAATGCTGCTGTAGAAAAATCTATAATATGGCATAATGTGAAGATAGGAAATCATGCTGTGATAAAAAACAGTATAGTTCTTAATGATACTATCATTGCCGATAGTACGAACGTAAATAACACGATTATTACCGGTACTGTAGTACAATAAAAATATTAAAGTTAATGGAGGATACGCAATGGCTGAAGGAATAAATGAACTTAACAAAGATACATTCGCCAAGACAGTATTGGAGGCAAAAAAACCGGTCCTCGTAGATTTTTGGGCTCCCTGGTGCGGTCCTTGCCGGGCGGTTGCCCCTGTTGTAGAAGAGCTCTCCAAAGAATATGCGGGCAAAATTGAATTCGCGAAGGTCAATGTCGACGAAGCGCCTGTTGTCGCATCAAACTATGGAGTTATGAGTATTCCTACACTCATCGTCTTTAAAGAAGGGAAACCGGTAGAACAGGTAATCGGTTACAAAGCGAAAGGCGACCTGAAAAAGCTGCTTGATAACGCATTAACCCAATAAAATGAGTATGGCAGACGCGAATGTAACTTATTTAATGGCTTTTACTGCCGGACTGTTGTCTTTTTTTTCGCCGTGCGTTTTGCCTCTGGTGCCTGCGTACATTGCTAACCTCGCCGGCACCACGGCTATCGAGACTCAGGCAGGAACCAAACACTGGGCTACGTTTTTTCATAGTCTCTTTTTTGTATTCGGCTTTTCGATCATTTTCATTCTACTGGGTGCTTCGGTCGGTCTCATCGGCAATTCGATCATGGCTTATTCGGTTCTCCTGCGGCAGATTGCCGGTGGGATAATCATTTTATTCGGCATATTTCTCATCGCAAGTTACAAGCTTCCGTGGCTCAACTATGAGAAACGGGTCAACTTCAGAATGTCCGGTAATCGGGGATATCTCAGGTCAATCCTTATTGGAGCAGTCTTTGCCCTCGGTTGGACTCCCTGCGTCGGGCCTATTCTGGCTGCAATTCTTATTATGGCGGGCATGTCACAAACAGTCGGTCAGGGAGCGTTTTTACTGGTGCTCTATTCTCTTGGACTGGGAATCCCTTTTGTTATTATAGGAGTGGCATGGAGCGTGATTATGCCTCTGTGGAAAGGGATCAACCGCCATCTTGGTAAAATTTCTATCGTCAGTGGTATACTACTTATAATCGTTGGAATTCTTATCTTACTCGGGAAATTGTCAATACTGAGCAGTTTCGCATAATATTTGAATATGCCGTTGAAAGGAGTAGCTTCCGAATGAAATATAAAGTATGCGCGATATTCGCGTTAATTATAATAACCTGCCTGGTCATGTCGAGCGGTTGCGCACCGTCCTGCCCGGAAATTGGAGGTAAAGCGCCTGATTTTACGCTGCAAACTACCGATGGCGGCAATATGAGTCTATCGGAACTCAAGGGCAGTAAAGTGATGGTGAACCTGTGGTCGACACGTTGTGTACCGTGTGTATCCGAGATGCCTCATATCCAGGCAATCTATGATAAATGGTCGTCAAAAGGCCTTAAAGTGCTCGCGGTGAACGTAAATGACAACGCACAAAAAGCACAAGCTTTTGCTGATGAAAACGGCTTTACTTTTACAATTCTTGTAGATTCCAAATCGCAAATGTTCCAGTTATATTGCCTTCAACAGGTAATACCGATCACTTTATTTATCGACGAAGAAGGAATATTGAAAGCCAAAAAGCTCGGTGCCTTCAGTGGTGAAGAGGAATTAGAGACATACCTTAATTCACTCTAATATTTACCGGACAAGCATTCCGGGACGATTATTGTCCGGAACACCTACAGTCGTATAATATCGCCCGGGTGGTCAAGCGCCAGGAACATCAGCAGATAATTTTTCAGATGGTTGGTAATAAGAAAATTCTGCCGTACATGTTCTCTTCCGTTTCTGCCGAGGCGCTCAGCATATTCCGGGTTTGTGAGTAACTGGCGAAGTGCAAAAGCTGCACCTTCAATCGTATAACATAGAAGGCCGGTATATTTATTTTTCACCTGCAAAGGAATACCGCCTACTGCCGAGGCAACAACCGGCTTAGCTTTCCAGAGTGCCTCGCTGATGGTCAGTCCGAAACCTTCTTTCAATGATTTCTGTATGATTATAGTCGCAGCACGTTGAAACGCATTTATCTCCAGGTCGCTTCCCGGTGGAATGAGAAGCACATGAATATCGTTTTCGCCTTCGGCGCGTTGTCGTACTTCCGCAAGTACAGCATCGGACTCGGGATCGTCTGAAGCGGTACCGCCTGCAAGCACAAGCTGGCAGTCTATCGATCGTCGTACCAGTTTAAAGGCTTCTATTACGCCAATAGGATCTTTCAACCTGTCAAACCGGGAAATCTGCACAATCAATGGCTTATCTGAAGTTATCCCGTACTTTGTAAGGACTGATTTTATTGTCGCCTGGTCTATTTCCCTGTTTTTCTCGCTCAGCGGATCGATCGATGGAGTGATCAAAAACTGGCGCATCGGTAAATGTTGTGCAAAACTCGGAGCCGAAAATACCGCGGCATCATAATCGACAACGTAATTTTTTATAAACCTCCAAACTCGGGCATGCGGCTTAGATATATCTATATGGCACCGCCATATCCATTTCCCGCCGATCTCTTTCTTTTTAGCTATCATTCCGGCAGGCTGCGGATCATGAATAAACATTATGTTTCCGTAAAATTCCTCTTTCTCAAGGTTTTGCGCGGTTACTTCCTTGAATATTTCATAATCGTCTTTTGAAATACGGATATCATTGCCGTGCAACGCATTGTGAAACTTCTTTGTTACTTCAAAAAAGGCTTCATTGCCCTGGATCACATTCCATCTCGCATCTACTCCCAGCTGATTCAGCAGCGGCACCATATGCTCCAGTATTTCAGAAACTCCACCTCCAACGAAAGTGGAATTAATATTCTGCACTATCTTGCCCGAAAGGGCATCGGCAAGTATCCGCAGCTCCTGGATCAGACTTGCTCCGACTATCGGCTCATAATCTTTGATACGGCTTCTTGATTGCTGGATTACTTCTTCTTCCAAAATTATCCCTATTTTATACGTTTCTCGATAAGTTGCACCATGGTCGACCTCAATCCTTCAAGCGTATAGGTATACGGATCAAGGCTGGCAAGCCTGTCCGCAAGGTCTTTATCATCAAGACAGTCCTCAATCCATATCGAAAAATCATTGACCCCTTTTTTCAACCGCAAACGCGCCTCGAACATATGAAAATGGATCGAATCAAGGCTTACCTTTCTCAAAACTTCGACGAACTCCCGTAAGTCACGCACCACATATTGTGTAGGCAGAACAAAACTGACTGATTTTATAAAGTGGAATTCCCTACCCTCCGGCGCATTCCTGTCATCAGTATTTTTCGAAAGGTAGTCTTCAATAACACCGATTATTCTTGAGCGTAATGAGGCAATGGTAGGAAAGGCAAACGTATCGACAAAAGACAACTTCTCTCCCAGCGCTTCATGTCCAAGCTCGTCACTTACCCATAAAGCGAAATCGTTTGCGGGTTCTGGTGTCAGGTAATGATGTTCTTCAAGGAAATTGTGAGTGTGGTAGTAAATAACCGAACCAGAAACTTTCTTCAGACCGGCCAGCAATTCCGTCAGATTGGATGCCCTCAGGCCGGTAACCTCTTTTAAATTGAGACGGGAATAAAATCTGAAAGGCTCGGTAGCCTTTTTTAGCGGGTGCCCGTAATTAACGACGGTACTCTGTATCAGACGGCTGTTCGGAACAACAATAAGGTTTCCGTCCAGTGCCCGCATTCCTGTCGTTCTCCATCCAACACCCGTGACATACCCCTCCTCACCCGATTCCAATCTCACAAAATCACCGACATCGATCTGCCTGCCTCTGACCAGTTCAAATGCAGAGGCAATATTTGCGATTATATCTTTAAATGCTACCGCTCCTACTATGATCACGGCGAATAACAGAAGGATTATCGGTGTCGTGGGAGCTCCCCACAGGTCCAGCACTATCAAAGCGACCACTACAAAAATAGTGATGCGCACAATATTAATCAACAGATTTTTTGATATTTTCAACAGGCGTGGGCTTCCTACATATTGATTTACAAATCTGCCTGTCAGGCTGTCGATAGTCCACCCTATAGAAATGACAAAAAAACTTCCTATAATTCTTTCAGCCACGAGCCTCCAGTCCGGCTCCAGCGTTGAAATATGGACTGCTATATACGCGCCCAGCAGCAGGAACCAGTAAAGGAACGGTGAACGCGTGCTCCGTACGATTATCTGGCTTCCCTCCCATTTGCTGCGCTTTGACCACTGGTCGAATGCTCTATATACAAACCTTCTAAGCCAGAGTGCACAAATGTATACGGCAAAAAATACGACAAGAGGCACTACTATATCTGCCCAGTTAACCCGTAACCAGTTCAGCATAATGAACCCGTACCTATAACATACTTAAAAATTCTATAACCTCCTGCGGTGTGTTGAGATAATAACGCGCGCCGGACTTGAATTCTTCAGGCCCTACAAAAACCGATATACCATCATACCCTTCTATCACCTTAAACGCATCCTCATCGGTCAGATCGTCTCCGAGATATACGGGAAGTATACTGCTCTTGGCTTTCACTTCCTTGCATTTGGCTACAAGCCATGATACGGCTTTACCTTTATCCCAGTCAACCGGTGGTCTGATCTCGTAAACCTTTTTTCCCCGGGTTACCCTTATTCTGCCCGTCACATGGAGCGGATTGGTCACCTTGTGAAATGCATCGCTCACCGTTTTTTCTTCTGCTGCATCGACAGAGCGGTAATGTACGCTCAGCGAAAGCCCTTTATTTTCTATCAGAACCCCCCTTATGCCTCTTAGCGTCGTTGTAAGTACCTGGCTCAGGATCTGAAAAAAAGGTCTCACTTCCTCTGCGATAGGTTCCAGAAAATTTGTACCAAAACCCTCTATTTCTAGACCATGATTCCCCGCATAAATAATACCTTCGATATCCACTTTTTCTTTCAAATCGATCAACGCCCGGCCGCTGATAATGCCGACAGTATACCGGCGGTTCCTGGCAAGAGTTCGAAGCATCCTTCTTGTCTCCGGAGCAAGTAAAGCCAGTTCAGGTCTGCCGACAATAGGTATTAGCGTACCGTCATAGTCCGAAAGAAGTAATATATGATCGGCAGATTTAAGACGCTGAACAATTATATTCCAGACATCGAAAAGATACTGCATCGCACTATTATTGTGAAAGTCCAAGATAGGCTAATTCGCTGATGATATCCCCGGCCCATTTGTATATATTGTTATTCTTTACTGTTTGACGCAGTTTTTTCATCCTCGCAGACCGTTCGTCCGGCGACATTTCCAGTGCTCTCTTTATTGCACCGGCAAACTCATCGGTGGCATAGGGATTTATCAACAATGCCTCGGGTAATTCCCGGGCGGCACCCGTAAACTTGCTCAATATCAACACACCATCGTTATCTATCCTGGATGAAACAAATTCCTTGGCAACCAGGTTCATTCCGTCATGAAGCGAGCTTACCACGCAGAAGCTTGCCAGCCGGTTAAAAGCAAGCAATGTGGCAGGAGTGCAATGACGCTTGATAAAGATGATAGGCTTCCAGCCGCGGGACTGATATTTCCAGTTAACTTCCTCGACGAGGTCGTCAACTTCCGCATTTAATTCTTTGTATTTTTTAATGTGTATACGGCTGGGTTCACCCAGTTGAAACAGGACAACACGTCCCTGATACTCAGGATATTTCGCAAAGAATTTGTCCAGTGCCTTTAACCGGTGAGGAATACCTTTTGTATAGTCTATACGGTCTATCGCAATACCGACGAACTCGTTATCCAGCTTCCAGTTCTGCCGGATAATGCCCATCTCTTTTTTTACCTCTTCGCTATCCGCTTCACGCGCAATCCGGTCGAAGTCAACGCTTATAGGGAAATAGCGCACCAGAGTTGATCTGCCTCCTCTTTTCACCGACCATTTTTCAAAATCGATCTTCGACTCCAGTGTTTTATTTACCGTATCCATAAAATTCTGACAATGGTACTGGATATGGAAGCCCATAATATCGTTGAAAAGAAGACCATCCAGAAGTTCCTCACCCCACGGACAAATCCGAAACGCTTCGGTATTCGGCCAGGGAATATGCCAGAATTGGGCGGTAATTACATTAGGGTTCTTTTCTTTGATTAATTTTGATAACAATGCAAGGTGATAGTCTTGAATAAAGACAAATGCTTCCCTGTCGCCAATCTCGTCCAGCACAGCATCCGCGAAAATCTGATTCACGTTTTTATAGGTATTCCAGTCCATTTCATCAAAATTCGGAGGAGTGTATGCAACATGGCATAGGGGCCACAATGCTTCATTGGAGAAACCCAGATAATAGCCTTCTTCTTCCTCTTTTGTTAACCATACGCGTTTTAAACTATAGCTCGGATCATCAGGCGGTACCATGACCCTGTTCTTATCATCGACGACTTCTTTATCTGCACTTCCACTGCCGTACGCTACCCAACTCCCGCCACAGGCACGCATTACAGGGTCAAGAGCTACCGTTAAACCGCTGGCCGGTACGATACACTCGACTTCTTTTCCCGATACTACATGAATATATGGTTCCCTGTTTGAGACTATCACAAGCAGGCGTCCTGCAAGTTTGTCCTTCACCAGTTTCTGGAGTTCTTCTTTTGTCTGAGCCATAAAATACCCCCTGCTTTATACAGAAAAACCATTATACAGTATCCCTGTACCGCTTGATGAAGTCAAGCCCCTATACGACTTGATTGTTGAAATAATACTGGAGTTATACAGGTATAACGCAAGAGAATAAAGGAGTGATTATATACCCGGAAGAATTTTTCAGTAGAACAGAATATCTCATCCGTATGCACAGATATAATCGGTTGCTGTTACGGAAGTATATTAACTGTAACAGTCCTTATATTATAGAGAGCAACCGGTATGTTTTAACAGAGTCGTATTTTACTCTATAGATAATCGGTCAGCTTTCTGCTTCGAGTTGGATGCCGTAGTTTGGCCAGAGCCTCTTTTTCGATCTGCCTTATACGCTCTTTGGTAAGGCCGAATTCCACACCAATCTCTTCCAGTGTTTTACCGTACCCTGTATCGAGGCCGAATCTGGTCTCAATAATACGGCGTTCACGTGCAGTGAGCGAGGACATCGCCTCTTTTAACTGCTCACCCAACAATATACCGTCAGCCTGTTCTTCAGGTCGCGGAGTTTCATAGTCTTTAATAAAATCGCCGAGCTGGCTTCCCTCGTCACCGATCGGTGTTTCAAGGGAAATCATTACCTCGGACCCGACCTTGCGCAGTATATCGATCTTCCGAGTTGAAACCTCCATCTTCGAGGCCAATTCTTTTTTAGTAGGTTCCCGTCCATATTCCTGCCAGAACAACTGCCGTGTCTTGGCAAGTTTCCGTATCGCCTCTATCATATGAACAGGAAGACGAACAGTCCTGGACTGTTCGGCAATCGCCCGGGTGATCGCCTGCCTTACCCACCATGTCGCATAAGTGCTGAACTTATACCCTTTCCTGTGATCGAACTTCCACACCGCCCTCATCAAACCGATATTTCCTTCCTGAATAAGATCGAGAAGGGTCATATGCCGCGATGAACTGTATTTCTTCGCTACACTGACAACCAATCGCAGGTTAGCCTGCGTAAGCTGGTCAGCCGCCTGATTGGAGCGTTCTTTTATACTTTCGAAATAATAGTTCAGTTCACTTTTCTTTGTTTCAAGCGCATTCCTGAAACGCTCGGATTCCAGTTTCTCTTCAAATTTATCCATTGTATCGATCGCAGTCATATCGCCCGCCAAATGCCATGGAATAAGCCGGCTATCAAGTGAAAGCTGGACCAGCTCTTTGTATGACTGGTTTACATCGATTCCCATTGTTGCTGCCATGCTGTCGCATAGTTGTTGATCGATGACCCCGTCTATAGCATTCCTGAGCTCCGGTTGTGATATCCGGTCTGTTATCATACCGCTTTCCGGAAGCATAAGATAATGGCAGACAGCTTCGAAAAGCTTCCTTTGCCTTCTAAAACGGTTGAGGAGAACACAAGTTATTTCCAGACCATCGGGCTTATACCCGCGTTTGGACATCCTTTTTTGTTCTAACCTGGAAAGATATCGCCCTTCCTCGATATAACCGCCAAGCACTTTTTCTTCATTCGCATCGAGAAGAGGTGTCTCACGACACTTGGCAAGATAGTAATTTATAAGGTCACCATCGAACCGTGCCTCATCTTTTGCCGCGTAGTCCGATCTTACAAGATCAAGACTATCCTCAACCTCTTCTATTTCATAGTCCTCATCCGCAAACGAGCTGAGGTCCCCTTCCTCTTCTTCTTCGGGAAACATGTATTCAATATCTTTATATTCTCTTAAAACCATTGCGCCCTCTTTAAATCGATTTCATAGTTATTTTTTCAGCAGGTAAGGAAAACCTGTCAATTGACAGTCATAAGCAATCAGAACCTGGAGAAGAAACCAATTATGTAATCGTCTATTTATCATTTCATCACCGGACTAAACAGCAACAACCTCTTTCACATCCGGTACCTGTTCTTTCAGTATTCTTTCTACACCATTTTTCAAAGTTAATGTCGACATAGGGCAACTCCCACAAGCACCCTTTAATCTGACTTTCACCACACCGTCCTGTACATCCACAAGCTCCACATCACCACCATCCGCTTTTAAAAGCGGCCTTATTTCCGATAATGCTTTTAAAATCTGCTCTTTCATATTCACCTCCCAGTTAAGCACACATCTTCATTACACGGATATATTTTATGACAGGTATCAGTATTTGTATGCGACCTATATCTCATTGTCCACATACAAAAAAATTACTCCATAAAAAAAATACATCAACAGAAATAGCGGCAACGAATCGTAAAACAGCATAAATTAAGTAAATTAAATATTACAGAATTTATAGAAGTTATATCGGTATCTATACAGAGGTCGTCGATCCGGTCTACCCCACCTCCGATTTTATCGCCCTGACTATCTCCGGCAATATTTCAGCCGTATCACCCTGAATTATATAGTCCGATATTCCTCCGGTCGAGAGAGGAGTTCTCGTGGCATTTATCTCTATTATTGCAACATGCCCGGTATCGTTTCCGGACATAGTATCCGTTATTGCTGCCTGCCGTTTCCGTTGCATTTCCCCTTGCCGCGCAATACGGGGAAGGTCGGCAAACGGATACACCACTGCCGATGTCCCGCAAATCAGCATTAAATCACATCTTTCAGCTTCTTCAATACTGTTCCTGGAATTATCCACAGGTATAGGTTCATTGAAATGTACGACATCTGATTTAAGCGGAGAATTACATTTTCTGCATAAAGGCGGAAGACTTCGCGACTTTCGCAATCCTTCAAGGTCATATTCCTGACGGTCATAACGTGAACCGCATGACAGGCATCGTAATTTCTGTATGCTCCCGTGATATTCAAATACCCTCCTGTTACCTGCTTTCACATGTAGCCCGTCGATATTCTGAGTGATAACGCCTTTTAATATATTCATTTGCTCAAGCTCAAATAACGCAATATGCCCCGGATTAGGCAGAGCTTCTTCCAGCCCGCCGATCATGTATGGCTGAGTCAACCGTATTTCCCAGTATTGGACCGGGTCATTTAAAAAAATATCATATGTCTGATAAGCAATCCGTTCGGCTTCAGGATTCTTTGTCCATACACCGTTCGGGCCGCGAAAATCGGGAATACCCGACGCGGTCGATATCCCTGCGCCGGTCAATGCAACTGCGTAGTTGCTCTTAAGCAGGTCTTTTGCCGCCCGTTTTATCAGAGAGTCCATAAATAACTGCCTTCACCTGGCATAGAATGCGCCGGCACAATTTTACCAGTTGAGCGACCACTTTACTATTTTTATCCCGCCGGCACAATGTTTAATCATAGCAGCGATGTGCTTATACTTTGTTCTTGTCCATATGGCAGGATACCGGAGATAAAATGTATAATTGCAAGGTACCAAATATGAACTACATATTCAACACAATTGTATTGCCCCCGTGGTTCGTATAACAAAAAAATGCCTGATAAACCGATGAAAGAACCTGTGAAACATAATGAAGAGGAGAACAGCCTACACGGGGAACCGTTGCTAAAAGTACTTGTCTCTCTGGGGCTGGGCTCGCGCCGCCAGATGGTGAAAGCCATACAACAACAACGGGTATGTGTCGACGGACAGATAGCGGAAAGTTTTTCTCATCCGGTCATCCGTCAAGTTAACACGATCTCATTTGATGGCAAACCGGTGCAATGGAACACAAGTCGGGATATTTTACTCATGCTGAACAAGCCTGCAGGAGTACTTTGTACCACAATTGACGAGAGAGGCCGCCGTACAGTCATGGATATTCTGCCTCACAAATACCGGCAATCAAGACTTTACCCTGTCGGACGTCTGGATAAAAACACTACCGGCCTTTTATTACTCACCAATGACGGTAATCTCACCTACCGGCTTACCCATCCACGTTTTGAAAAAGAGAAAGAATACCTCGTCGGAATAAATGGAAAGCTCACATCACATGAAAAAAACAGTATCGAAAAAGGCATCTTTCTCGATGACGGCATGACTTTTCCCGCAGTAGTAAAAGAATACAAAGCGGACCCAACTTTTAATTACAGCATTACCATACATGAAGGAAGAAAAAGGCAGGTGCGTAGAATGTTCGAAAAGCTGGGCTTTCGTGTCCTTGCCTTGAAAAGAATAAGGATCGGGGGGCTTCTCCTCGGCGACCTGAAAGATGGCGAAACCAGAGAGCTATCGGAGCAGGAAAAACTACAACTGCTGAAGTCTAATATATAATTATATTGATAGAGATGTTCTCTTCTACAGGTCAGTGAATGTCCGGCTATTTTTCTCCGTTATTACTGCACGATTATATCCGCTATAACAGAAAAAGCTAAAGGCGTGGCTTACAAATAATCTCTTTTATTTTTATATTAAAAAAGTCCTGTGCGTTTGCCGCTTGCAATACTACCGCCGTATCGGCCCCATGTCCCGTGCCCGCTATACATATCACTTCACTGTCTGTCCTGACCAGTCCCGCATCGGCAGCCATAAGCGCAACTTCACATACAACTTTCATTCCCTCACCCAATACTCTCAATGTATTGGCAATTATCTCCTCCGTTTGATAGGTATTGAATTTACGCCGCACGGAACGTCCTACACCGCCAAAAGCATGTGTCGCAGTATGGACAACACCGCCGTTCGATAAAACAATGGACTTAGCTTCATCGGTGAATTCCTGAATATCAGGTCCATGTAGACCGACAGAATGCGTTATCACGATGAGTTTGAAATTCTTGAAGAATGTGGATGCATGGATAGCAGCCTCACCGCTTGTACTTGCGATAACAATAGTATCGATACCAAGCTCCATGGCTCTTTCTTTAGCAGAAGTAAAAGTCGCTTCCGTATTATCCCTCCCGGGCTTATCGAAGTAGAGTATTTCTTTTTTTAAAAAACCGGACCCCATTTATCCTCCTGTACTAATCTGCATGATTTATTAAATATGTATTATATCGTAGTATCTGCATACAAAAGATTTAAATCTCATTACACATTTAAAAGCTTATTTGTTAAACCGTTAAAATATTATTCTATGTGACGACCGGCGAAGGAGTTTTCTGGAACGGTTGCATTCTAACTACCAGCGAAAAAAGAAAAGGATAGTGCAATTTCAGGTGCTCCACATAGATCAGCCACTCCATTACAAGATGACGGTAAACACGTTGCAGATCAACGGCAATATGTCCTATATCGGAAGCTGGCAGTCCCTGAAATGTCCTGCGTGCCTCGAGCTCCTCAGTAAGATGAAATGTAGCCCATAGCAAGTCAGTAAAACGTTCATGTTCCAGCATATTCGGATTTTCAAGAAGTCCAAGCATAAACTGCCGCTTGTTCGTGAGAAATTTTTTCAATGTATCGAAGTCAACATTATCAGGCGAGACATGGTAGTCCATGGAAATCGCATAACGGGCAGCTTTTGTAAAATCATCGTGTGTCCAATTCGAACTTACTGACATCGTCTTTATTATTTCGTCTTTTTCGATAAAATGGTCCATCATCCCGTTAAGAAGGTAATTACCCACCTCGCTGAAGAAAGCTCCGATCACCATGTTCAATTTCTGGAACAAAGCCAGTTTTTCTCGGCGGGCAAGAATTCTTTCAATCACTATAACGACCAGAAATACCTCGAGCGGCAAAAAGGCGAAATCCCCCAGCAGGAAAATGAAAATATGATGTATATCCTGAAAAATAGCATAATGAATAATATAGAGCAGACCTGAAGCAGCAATAAAAAGACATCCGATAAGAATAAGCGTTCTGTAACGCGACATATTATCCCCCTTCACATTACTTCTTCACAATAAAGGTCTCATGACAGAAACATCGTGTAGTCGACTTACTATTTATATTTTAACAGGTATTTTTCAGAAATCAGGTCAGTTGTTCTTAAGAATATACTAACATGTATTTTACAAATAGTAACAGAAGAAAAGGCTCTTTTCCCTGATAACATTATCCCTGATATAGATTGATATTGAAAATTCCGTCCGTGACTATCTTTTTAATAATGAATGATTTAGCATTTATAATATATTGCATTATAATTAAATGTCGGTAGTTAATATTGACTTTTTATATTTACATCTGTATTCTATGCAGCTAATACGTTCAATTTAAGGAGAGTATTTTGAAGATTCTACTGGTATACCCCCAGTATCCCGATACATTCTGGAGTTTCAAACACGCTTTACATTTTATTTCCAAGAAAGCAGCGTTCCCTCCGCTGGGACTGCTCACCGTCGCAGCCATGCTCCCTGAAGAATGGGAGACGAAATTGGTAGACATGAACGTCACAAACCTGACAGAAAAAGATATCAAATGGGCTGATTATGTTTTTATCAGTGCTATGGCAGTCCAGAAAGAATCAGCGCTTCATACTATTAAAAAATGCAAGCAGGCGGGCACGCCGATAGTCGCCGGCGGCCCTCTTTTTACCATGTCAACCGAAGAGTTCATGGATATAGAGCACCTGGTATTGAATGAAGGTGAGATCACAGTTCCACAATTCATCAAAGACCTGGTAGAGGGCAAACCAAAGCATATGTATACTACAAATGAATGGCCTGAAATAGACTCAACCCCTGTTCCCGCTTGGAATCTTGTTAATATCAAGAAATATTCTTCGTTGAGTATACAGTATTCAAGAGGATGCCCCTTCGATTGCGAGTTCTGCGACATTGTCGTGTTGAACGGACATAAACCAAGAACAAAAGGAAAAGACCAGCTTCTTAAAGAGCTCGATGCAATCTACCGGATGGGCTGGCGAAATTCCGTATTCATTGTGGATGATAATTTCATAGGCAACAAGAGAAAGTTAAAGGCAGAAATTTTACCGGCGGTCGCCCAATGGATGAAGAAAAAGAAACATCCTTTCTCACTCTTTACCGAAGCTTCGATAAACCTCTCCGATGATGAAGAGCTTATGAAATTGATGGTAGCAGCCGGATTCAATACCGTGTTTGTGGGTATTGAGACACCGAATGAAGATAGTCTCCTCGAATGCGGGAAAATGCAGAACAAAAACAGGAATATGGTCGATGCCGTTAAAAAAATGCAGAATTTCGGTCTTCAAGTACACGGCGGCTTCATTGTCGGCTTCGATAACGATCCCGTTACTATTTTTGAAAACCAGATCAATTTTATTCAAAACAGCGGCATTGTAACGGCAATGGTAGGCTTATTAAATGCACCTCAAGGCACGAAACTTTATAAACGGTTGAAGAAGGAAAACCGTCTGGTAAAGAACTTCTCGGGCGATAATACAGACTGTTCAATGAATTTCGTCCCTAAAATGAACGTCGAAGTGTTAATGAACGGGTACCATAAAATATTGAACACGATATATTCTCCCGCTCATTTTTATGAAAGAGTAAAAACGTTTCTGAGGGAATACAAGCCGCAAACAAAAAGATCTTCTTTCCCTCAAATGGAAGAGATAAAAGCATTATTGAGGTCTATGTGGGTACTGGGTATTAAAGAAAAAGGAAGAACATATTACTGGAAGCTGCTCGCGTGGACAATTATTAAAAGACCAAAGTCTTTCCCCCTTTCTGTGAGTCTTTCGATTTACGGGTTCCATTTCCGTAAAGTGGTGGAGACGTATACAAAGCAGCCGATCCGGAATAACGCATAATGTTTGCTTTTATCTGAAATAAAGTAATGCAGACAACCTGATATACCTCTGATGTGCCGGAAAGAACGAGTACTGGATCACAGCGTGGTATCAGTGCACAGTGCACCCTGAATCCGTTATGGAAACTACGTAAATTCATGGAACTCAGGAGTGTATCCCGCCGTATAGTGGCAATATAGGAACAGGTTGGTATAATAGAAACGATTACGGATAAAAAAATGTTGATTGCAGTTGATGCTGACGGCGGCGATTATGCTCCACGGGAAGTAGTTAAAGGGGCAGCAGAAGCTGCTGCAGAATACAAGCTGGATATTGCCCTGGTCGGGAAGAAAACCGTACTCGATATGCTGGTACGGCGGTACGCAAAAAAACAAAAATTTACCATAATTGAAACCAGCCAAACAATTACCTGTGCCGAGAATCCTTTACAGGCGGTCCGCAACAAACCGGACTCATCTATTGTGGTCGGTACCAAGCTGGTAAAAGAACGCAAAGTAGATGCCTTTGTCTCAGCCGGTAACACAGGCGCTATGCTTACTTCATCGTATCTCAATCTGGAACGGATAGCAGGCATTAAACGACCTGCCCTGTGCGGCATTATAAATATCACCAATAGACCGGTATTTCTAATCGATGTGGGAGCCAATGTCGACTGCCAGCCGGACTTTTTGCTTCAGTTTGCGTATATGGGTACTACTTTTGCGAAAGGATTTCTGGAAATCGACGCGCCGCGCGTCGGGCTCCTCAACAACGGCGAAGAGGAGATCAAGGGCAATGCCCTGGTAAAAGAAACATTCAAGCTTCTGAAAAAAACAGACCTCAACTTTGTCGGAAATGTTGAAGGACAGGATATACTCACCGATAAAGCAGACGTTATCGTTGCCGACGGATTCATCGGCAACATCGTGCTCAAAACGATGGAAGGCTTCGGTGATATTTTTCAAAACTTACTGGGCATCGGTCAGTCGTTTAAAGTAGATACCCAGCTTCAGGGGTCCGCGCTTGTCCACTACGTTGACCTTACATCTCTTGTAAAAAGGATGGACTATAAAGAGTACGGTGGAGCGTGTCTGCTGGGAGTGAACGGCACTGTTATCGTCGCACACGGACGCAGCCATTCCAAAGCGGTCAAAAACGCAATTCATATGGCGCAGCGTGCAGTAGAATCAGAAATAGTCGAATCGATCAAGAACGGGCATATCGGAGAAAAATTGCCCTAAACGCCTTCCTGTAGTATAACGTTATTAAATTTACTACAATAGTAGTTAAATATATACGGCTATCAGAACTGATGATAAAAAACCTTGAATCGCTGAAGAGAAATAACTATAGCATACCTGCCGTTGCGGCAATTCTTATTTTATCGCTTGCAATAATACTGCCGGGCTGCGCCTCATTAAAACGGGCTGATGAATCAAGCGTGGCACAGAAAAAGGAGA
Source organism: uncultured Dehalococcoidales bacterium (assembly GCA_964485235.1). Taxonomy (GTDB): domain Bacteria; phylum Chloroflexota; class Dehalococcoidia; order GIF9; family UBA5629; genus CAZAIO01. Next base: position 5,815 of record CAZAIO010000032.1, on the reverse strand, counting down.
TGCAATTCAGCGACTTTACTGCGGTCGAGGCGAAAGACGGGTTCGAAGTTGAAATAACACAGTCGGATAAATACAGCGTTACTATTATCGCCGACAAAGACCTGTACAACAATCTTAAAGTAAGGCACCAGAACGATACCTTACAGGTATACATAGATCCCCCCTATACTCATATTATATCCAATAAAAAAGCCCTTATCACCATGCCGGAACTCCAACAACTCACGCTTTCCATGAACTCGAAGGGGACCATCTCAGGTTTTCGATCATCGGAAGATTTCACACTGGACCTCGCGCTTGGGAGCCGCCTGTCCGGAGATATTGAAGCAGGGAACATGATATGCACGATAGGATCGGGCAGCAACGCGACACTTATCGGAAAAGCGAACGAGTTGATACTTGACGCCTCTGCAGGAAGCACAATGGACGGGGCAAAACTTGAGTTAACTAAAGCAAGCATTACCCTGAACTCCGGCAGTAAAGCCATAGTTAATGCAGAAGAAAGTATGTCCGTGGACCTGCGGCTCGGCTCCAGTCTCACCTATATCGGAGATCCCACGATCACAAAGATAGAGATATCCGGGGGATCGACGATGAAAGCTCAATAGGTTGTTCCGGCGAAAACATTTCTGGCAAAATTCTGCCTTTATTGTGTGAGCACTATACCGACAGGACAATGGTCGGAACCCTGTATATCAGGCATGATAAAAGCATTTGAAACCGAACTAATAAGGTCTTCCGAAACGAGAAAATAGTCCAGCCTCCAGCCGATATTCCTCTCTCTCGCTCTTGTTTTCATATCCCACCAGGTGTAATTTCCCGGCTCATTATTGAAGCGGCGGAACGTATCGATATATCCGTGAGATATAAACCTGCCCATCCATTCCCTCTCCACGGGAAGAAATCCGGATACTTTTTCGTTCTCTTTCGGTCGGGCAAGGTCTATTTCAGTATGTGCAGTGTTGAAATCACCGCAGACTATCAACTTTTCACCTTTCTTTTTCAGATTATCGGCAAAATCGAGAAAAACTTTGTAGAAATCAAGCTTATATGTCAGGCGAAACGACCTTGCTTCTGCGGTATCGCCCTTCGGGAAATATATATTTAATAACGTGAAATCGGCAAACTTCGCAATAATCGTTCTGCCTTCGCTGTCGAACTCATCAACGCCGAAGCCATACTGTATTTCAACCGGTTCTTCCCTGGTAAAGACCGCCACACCACTATAACCTTTTTTTTCGGTAGGATAGTTCCAATACGTATAATAGCTTGCCGGATGCAATAGCTCTTCGTCGAGTTGCTCCGGGCGCGCCTTGGTCTCCTGTAAGCAGAGAATATCAGGGCTTTCTTTGCGCAGTACCTCTTGAAAAACACCTTTCCCGTTGAGCGCCCGTATCCCGTTTACGTTCCAAGACAACAATTTAAACTCTTGCATATACTCTTTCCTCAATCATTGTTTTCTTTAGCATAACTACTGAAAAGTCTTATTAAACCTGCCCGGGCTTATAATATTGATATTGTTTCGCGTTTTTAATATTGTAGAGGAACATCAGAGTCACATCAAGACCGTGATTGTATATCCGCAAAAATCTATTTGGTCTATAATAATAAAGAACGTTCCCCGTAATCTCTATTATAAAACTGAATATATTACGTTTCTATCCTTTTATATTTTACTAAAACATAGGAGGAGGTACATATGACAAGACCGCGAGTAACGCTTTGTGTAAAATGCCCTATTCATGCCTGTCATCCGGAAGGAGTAGAATCCAGTACACACGTCGATATTGAAAGTGCTCCTCCGTTCTGCCCTATGAAGCTCCATCCGGATGTACTGGAAAAATCCTCACGTGAATATAGCAAAGCTTCCGTCCGAGAGTTCGCCCGGCAGGCATCCATACAGGAAAGTGAATGCTACGAGACAATCGACGGCAAAAGAAGAACGAAAATACCGAGGATCGAGGAAACAATACAATTCGCCCGGAAAATGAACTATAAAAAGCTGGGGTTGGTTTTCTGCCTGGGACTGGCGGAAGAAGCCGCCATACTGAGCACAATATTCGAGAACGCCGGGTTCGAGGTAGTATCGGTCTGTTGCAAGGTCGGCGGGGTCCCCAAAGAAGATATAGGGCTCGCTCCCGAACAGAAAATATCCTCTCCGGAACAATATGAATCGATGTGCAACCCTGTCGCGCAGGCTGAGATAATGAACGAGGAAAACCCCGACCTGGTTATCCTGGTCGGACTGTGCGTCGGGCATGATTCACTTTTTATTCAATATTGCGTAAGACCTATTACAATACTGGTAGCGAAAGACCGGGTACTGGCACATAATCCGCTTGGTGCACTGTATACATCCGCAACTTATTATAAACGGCTGAAGGAATAAAAAAAGACAGGGAGAATAATCCGGCCGAAGACAGTTTTCAATATTACTTCTCTCCCAGTGCTTCTTTAAGGTCTGCGTATGAGGTCATGGAAGATGTTTTATCCAGGAACTCTTTCAATGACGGGCTTTTCTCTCTCAGTTGCTCCATCTCATTATTTATCGGACTCACCGATGCAGGATCGTCTCCATAGATACCATGAAAGGCAAAGTATGCCTGGTTGAGTTTTCGTATGGCATATCCGTTTGCTACAAAGACCTGACGCTGCGCTTCCATATACCTCTCCGCCCCGAGGATATCCCCCACGTCGAGGTACCGGTCTACCATTTTGCGGGTCGTTCTCATCTCCGCATCGAAATCGAAATCTCCTTGTCCGTTATTTATTCCGGTATGACCTTTATCCCCGTAATACCTGGCACACACTTCATCTCCAATCTCTTTGCTTACTATTCCAGCCAGAGTCTCGTTCATAATGATGACATCGGGGTCCTGCCGTATACCGATAGAATCGAGCAAATAACGAAATCCCAGAGGCCTGCACGCAAGGTATTGATGAAGCCACTCCTCTACAATCGTATTTATGGTAAACTCAATGCCTGCATTATCGGTAACAAAGGGAGGATATGTAGCGGCGAACCCGCCCAGGTTAACTACCAACGATGATACACCGAGCCCATCTACCCGCGCTTCAATGTTTTCCTTATCTTCCGTGCTTAAATCCTGACTCAGCAGTACGCGATCCGTATACTCTATCCGATCTCGCGGAGAAACCACCAGTAAATGCGGGGGTTCTTCCAGACAGAACTGCAACGGGGGGAAAACGGTAACCGAATGATCGCGGATTACCGATTCAATTTGTGATTTCAATTTCTCTGCGGCAGCGCCATTTTCTCCTTCATATGCTTTACCTGCAATAAGATTGCAGAGGGTACGTACTTCCCACCCGGCAAAGTCGAAAAGATACGGCTTAGCCTCTTCGCGCACTTCATGATGAATGTCTTCACGATTGCCGGTCTGCCCGGTACACGATAAAGGACTACAAATTACAGCGAGGAAAAAGACTGCAAAAACTAACCAGATTCGATATCTTTGTTTCATTGTTGTAACAGGACAACCATGTTCGAGCCATCAAGAGGGGATTCCGTTTGAAAGCTCTTTAATAAGCTATCAGGCATCGACAACAATATCGAGTTGTTCCACTTTATCGAACCCCTTTAAGGGTGCAAGCATCCCCATCAGCGTGCTATTGATAATATCATTTGGAAATTGTGTAATAGAGATTTCATTCCCGTTTACTTTAACGGTCACCTCACCTTTATCCTGGTGGAACTCTACCTTCTTTATAAAATCGACACCTTTAAGCGTTTTGACGATCCCTATCGATACGGAAGCGAAATAGCTTTCCACAAACTCATTCAACTCGATGGGCGATTTATTAACCAGCACCTTTGCTCTTTGATGTTCTGACATTTTTCCCCCTTCTTAAGGAATACTGTAGTCTCACATCCGTATGCGAGAAAAATATCACCGGCAGAATGGCCAACGATAACTTCACAGCCATAGTCTTTATTGCCGGCTGAAAATCATTGTATCGCCGGAGATATATAAAATCAATATGCGGACTGTGCCTTCCGGCCCGGCCCGCATATACCCTTAATGGAATATATTATGTCAAACTAATACTTCTGACTGCCTTGTCTTCCCTTCCCGGACGAAAGTGATAGCCACCCTGTGGCCTGTTGCGAGAGACCCGAGTGCTTTTTCAAGGTCGCCGGCATTCTTTACCGCTACATTGTTCAGACCCGTAACAATATCGCCCGGCTTCAGCCCTGCCTTCGCACCATGCAGAGAAGGAGCTACTTTCCCTATATATGCACCCGATGCCGGCGTGTTCCCTGCGTTATGTACAATTTTGTCCGCATCTGCAATGCTCAGACCGAAAGAAATATGTTTGCCGTTTTCCCTTTTTGCGATCAGCTGTTCTATCTTCGGCCTGTTGAACCCCACAATCACTTCACCGTCGATCACGATTACGGGTACGCCCATCTGTCCCGTCAGACGCACCATTTCGTCCGCTGCCTGCCTGTCGCGTGAGACATCTATATCTGTGAAACGGACACCGCGATCATCCAGGAACTTCTTTGCCTGATGACAATACCCGCATGTCGGCGTACTGTAAATTTTAACATCCATTTTCTTTTCCTCCATTCACTATCCAATAGAGGCACGATTGTTATCGTGCCTCTATTATCAGCTTTATTACAGGGTTGTATTATACTTCCCTGAACTCTCCTTCGACAGTACCTTCATCTTCACCGCTATGGGACTCACCACTATTGTATTCTCCACCCTGGTATCCACTATCCTGATGAGTGCCCTCCTGTTGTGTTCCCGTACCGGCTTGACTGTACACCGCCTGCCCGATACGTTGCATTACCGCTTCCAGTTCGCCTGCTGCCTGCTGTACCTGTGACACGGTACCGCTCTGAAGCGCCGACCGCAATGCCGCGACCTTGCCTTCAGCCTCCGCCCGTATATCTGCAGGTACCCGGTCACCGGCTTCCCGCAGCGTTTTCTCCGTTGTGTATGCCAGATTATCCGCGTGGTTCCGCGTATCTATTTCTTCCCTGTGCTGCCTGTCCTCTTCAGCATGCATCTCGGCCTCTCTGACCATCCGGTCAACCTCATCCTTTGAAAGCCCGGAGCTCGCTGTGATCGTTATTTTCTGTTGCCTGCCTGTACCTTTGTCATGAGCAGTCACATTCAAGATACCGTTTGCATCGATATCGAAGGTAACTTCGATCTGTGGCACACCTCTGGGCGCCGGTAATAGACCATCGAGCTTGAAACGCCCGATCGTCTTATTCTCCACCGCCATCGGTCGCTCTCCTTGCAGCACATGAACATCCACACTGTTCTGATTATCTGACGCAGTAGTAAACAGTTCCGATTTCTGCGTCGGAATAGTCGTATTTCGCGTGATGAGCGGCGTCATTACACCACCCATCGTTTCAATGCCCAGGGTAAGCGGTGTCACATCGAGGAGCACCACATCCCTTACATCACCCTTTAATACTCCAGCCTGTATGGCAGCGCCCACAGCAACCACTTCATCGGGATTTACGCCCTTATGAGGCTCCTTCCCAAAATAGTCCTTTACCTTTGCCGCAACCGCAGGCATCCTCGTCTGACCGCCGACCAGTATCACCTCATTCACATCTTTTGCTCCGATCCCGGCATCAGCAAGCGCTTTTTTTACCGGTTCTACCGTCCTTTCTATCAGGTCAGCAACCAGTTGTTCCAACTTTGCCCTGGTAAACGTCATTGTCAGATGTTTCGGCCCGCTTGCGTCAGCAGTAATAAACGGTAAATTGATTTCAGTCTGCATAACGCTGGACAGCTCGCACTTCGCTTTTTCTGCCGCCTCC
>CAZAIO010000031.1:0-23406 GCA_964485235.1 uncultured Dehalococcoidales bacterium | reverse complement strand
GGGGTATGACTCATGACGGGCTGGGAAAATACCTTTCGCAGATAATTAAAAAAGCGCCCGGACCTACTGCTAATATCGTACGTATTTTAAAAGAGACCAAAACAGATGTCGTGATCAACTATCTGCCGGTAGGCAGCGAAGAAGCGACGAAATGGTATGTCGAGCAGGTGCTGGATGCAGGCTGCGGCCTGGTGAACTGTATCCCTGTTTTTATCGGGCGTGAACAGTACTGGTACAACAGGTTCGAAGAGGCGAAACTGCCGGTTATCGGCGACGACATTAAATCGCAGGTCGGCGCAACGATAACGCACCGCGTGCTGACCAGGCTTTTCAGAGAGCGGGGCGTCAAGCTGGAAAGGACATACCAGCTCAATTTCGGCGGCAATACCGATTTTTATAATATGCTTGAACGGGACCGTCTCGAATCGAAGAAAATATCGAAGACCAATGCGGTTACTTCACAGCTTGATTATGTGATGGACCCGGATGATATCCATGTCGGTCCCAGCGACTATGTGCCGTGGTTGAAAGACAGAAAATTCTGTCATATCAAGATGGAAGGAAGAACGTTCGGCGACGTACCGTTGAACCTCGATATGAAGCTGGAAGTATGGGACAGCCCCAATTCGGCAGGTGTAGTAATCGACGCATTACGCTGCTGTAAACTGGCGCTCGACAGGGGCCTTTCAGGATCGCTGGTAGCGCCTTCATCTTATTTCATGAAATCGCCGCCCATACAGTTTTCCGATGCAGAAGCACGGGAGCGCGTTGAAGAGTTCATCGCGGGGACCGACCAGCGGGAGCCGATATGCCTGCCGGAAAAGAAGGCTGAACCCAAAAAGGAAACCGAAGAGAAAAAAGTCCAATAAATTGGCGAGCAAGAGGTGCAGTACCATGAAAATTGGATTAGTTTCTCCTTATGACTATTCGTTCCCGGGAGGAGTGGTGAACCATATTTCCCATCTCGCAAATAACTTTGTGCGGATGGGGCACGATGTGAAGATACTGGCTCCCTGCCTTAAGAACGGGACAAATTACTTTAACGAAAATATTAAAGCCGTCGGCAGGCCGTTCCCGATACCGTACGGAGGTTCCATGGCACGCGTGCCTATCTCTCCGTGGCTGCCGTTCCAGGTAAAGAGATTCCTGAATAAAGAGAAATTCGATATTTTACATTTACACGAACCGTTCACGCCAATGCTCTCTGTCAGCGCTCTTCTGGAGTCCAATACGGTAAATGTGGGAACGTTTCACGCTTGCCACGATAAATCACGCAGCTACGGGACGTTCAAGCCGGTGCTCAGACGCTGCCTTTCAAAACTCAATGGAAAGATTACCGTTTCGAAACCGGCAATGGACTTTATAAGCAAATATCTGCCCGGTGACTATTGTATCATTCCCAACGGTATAGATGTGGAGCATTTTACGCCGGACGGTCCGGTGATGGAGCAGTATATCGACGACAAGGTTAATATTCTCTTTGTGGGCCGCCTGGAAAAACGCAAAGGGCTCGGCCACCTTATACAGGCGTGCGGCATAGTTAAAAAACAATTCCCTCATTTCCGGCTCATTATCGTAGGGCCGGGGACTAAACTGCGTCCCGGTTATGAAGAAATGGTACGGGATCTTGGACTCGAAAACGTGATATTTACCGATTTTGTCCCCAATGATGACCTGCAGAAATATTATCGTACCGCCGATATATTCTGTGCTCCCGCAACCGGCGGCGAAAGTTTCGGCATTGTCTTGCTGGAGGCAATGGCATGTAAAAAGCCTGTCGTTGCTTTCGATATTGACGGATATGCAAGCGTACTCTCGCACGAAGTCGAAGGCCTTCTCACACCGGTCGGCGATGAGAAAGCCCTAGCCGATGCATTGCTTATATTGTTAAAAGATAAAGAACTACGTATTAAAATGGGAGAGAAAGGGATAATCAAAGCTGATAAATATAGCTGGACCAATATCTCGAAACAGGTACTGGACTACTATTTAACCTTGCTTGAATAGCAGCATTCAAGATTTCTTTATGGATTTTCGCAGAACGATTTCAACCAGAATTACAACGCCGCTGGTGCCGTTTTTAAATAAACTGGGCCTTACTCCTGACATAGTCACATGGACAGGCCTGGTGATTACGGTAGCAGCGGCAACAGTCGTGGCAATGGGACATCTTATTGCCGGAGGAATCCTGCTCCTCGTTGCCGGGTTGTTCGATATACTCGACGGAGCGCTTGCCCGTTTTGCGGGCAAGACGACCACCTTCGGAGCCATACTCGATTCTACCTTCGACCGGCTTTCCGAATCGCTTATGCTGTTCGGCCTTGCGGTATTCAGTGTCCGGCAGGGAGATACCATAAACCTGTACCTTATATTCGCTGTGCTCGTGGGGTCTTTCCTGGTGAGCTATGTGAGGGCAAGGGCGGAAGGTATGGGGATAGAATGTCGTGTCGGTTTGTTCACACGTGCCGAGCGGGTTATAATATTGGCGCTTGGTTTGCTTGTTAATCAAGTCTTTATCGCGCTGATAGTGCTTGCGGTATTTTGCTTCTTTACCTTCGGACAACGGATGGTCCATGTATACCGCAAGACCAAAAAGAAATAGGTGGTTTATAATCATACCCGGCGTGGAGCGTTTCTACAATATACTATAATCGTCCGTGCCGGAGAATTTCAAATACTAACTGATAAAGGAATGGTTTGATATTATGGCAATAGTTGCAGTTATCGGCGGTCAGTGGGGAGATGAAGGAAAAGGCAAAATCGTCGACCTTCTTGCGGAGAAATCAAAATTGGTCGTACGGTTTTCCGGCGGCGATAACGCCGGGCATACGGTGATAAATCCCTATGGTGAGTTCAAGCTCCATCTTGTCCCATCGGGCATTTTTCATCCCGGCATCACCTGCGTGCTCGGTAATGGTGTAGCAATAAATCCGACAGTGCTGCTCCATGAGATATCCGTGCTCAACGAACACAACGTGGCTACCGATAAACTGTGCATCAGCGATAGAGCACACGTGATAATGCCCTACCATGTCCTGCTGGACCGCCTTGAAGAAGAGAGGCGCGGTGGAGGAGCGATCGGAACAACATTGAAGGGCATCGGTCCGGTTTTCACCGATAAGACCGCACGTCTGGGCGTCCGGATATGCGATATAGTGAACCCCGGCCTTTTCCGGGAAAGGCTGTCACCGATACTCGAGCTGAAGAACATCATCATAACCAACGTATACAACCAGAAACCACTGTCGTTCCAGGAAATATATGACGAGTACTGCAAATACGGCGAACAGCTTTCCGGCTATGTGAAAGAGACCATTCATATTATTCACGATTCCATTGAAAGAAAAGACCCGATCCTGCTTGAAGGAAGCCAGGGGACCATGCTCGATCCGGACTTCGGGACTTATCCTTATGTCACATCGTCTTCGCCGCTTGCAGCGAGCAGCCTGCTCGGCTCGGGCATTGGACCCGGTAAGCTGGACCATATCATCGGAGTGCTCAAGGCATACACGACAAGAGTCGGGGGAGGTCCTTTCCCCACTGAGCTGCACGATGAGATGGGGGAACACATACGGGAAAAGGCCCATGAATACGGCACTACAACAGGAAGGCCGAGGCGTTGCGGATGGTTCGATGCAGTAGTCGCCAGGCACAGCACCATAGTAAACGGTCTCACCGGCATTGCGCTCACGCGCCTGGACATTCTGGACGACCTGCCGTTCATTCAGATATGCACAGGCTACAAAATCAAAGGAGACGTCATCACAAATTTCCCGACCAACCTGAAACTTTTGGAGCACTGTGAGCCGGTCTATGAACAATTGCCCGGCTGGCAAGAGCCTACAAGCCATATCACAGAGTTCGACAGACTGCCGTCGGGAGCCGTACGCTATATCCGCCGCCTTGAAGAGCTTATCTCGTGCCGTACGGACATCATCTCAGTCGGGGCAAAAAGAGAGCAAACGATAATGGTCAATCAGATCGGTTAGCTATAAAGAGAAGACCGTGCAACGAGGCGTTGGGCTTCAGTCGCCTGCAGGCAATATCATTTCTCAGGGTGTGAACCGCAAGTCTATCGTATGCTTTCCCAGGACGTCTTTGATATACGCTTTGGTCTTTTCGTCAGGCTCGGTAAGGGGAAGGCGCGGTTTTCCTACCGGAAAGCCGGCGCATTCAAGTGCATACTTCACGGGCATCGGGTTACCTATTACAAAGAGCGCGTCTACCAGCGGTAACAGCGCACGATGAATGCGTGCCGCTTCATCCAGACTGCCATTCAAATAGCTCTCCATCATCCGCCTGACCTGTAAACCGGCGATATGCGAGACTACACTGATAATGCCGTATCCGCCGAGCGCCAGTATCGGCAATGTATCACTGTCATTACCACTGTAAACAAGAAAATCGCTGTCTACCTTTTGAATGATATCGGCGATCTGTCCGAGATTCGCGCTCGCTTCCTTTACTCCGATGATATTATCGATCTTGCTGAGCCTGACAGTAGTCTCGGAGTTGAGATTCGTTACCGTACGGGACGGTACATTATACAGAATACACGGCAGCGCAGTGGAACCGGCAATCGTCTTAAAATGGGTGTAGAGCCCTTCCTGTGTTGGTTTATTATAATACGGTACGACGAGAAGACATGCATCGACTCCCGCTTTTTCAGCCTGCCGGGTAAGTTCGATGGTTTCAGCGGTGTTATAGTTGCCGGTACCGGCTATAACCGTTCCCCTGCTTCCCACTGCCGATTTTACTTCGGCGAAAAGGCGCAGTTTTTCATCGATGGAGAGCGTCGGGCATTCTCCGGTCGTGCCGGATACAACAATCCCGTCGCTCCCGCTGTCCAGAAGAGCCACCGCCAGTTTTTTAGCGCGGGCATAATCAACCTCTCCATCGGAAGTAAACGGTGTCACCATTGCGGTGAGCAAGCGACCGAACGTAGTCATCACATATCTCCTCGGAATAAACTAGTGTTGCACCTGAATCCAGCCATTATTAGCCGCAACCTCAGCGATTTGAACTGCGTTCAACGCCGCACCCTTTCTCAAATTATCGGCTACCACCCACATTGCGAGGCTGTTGGCTCGTGAAAGGTCGGTTCTAATTCGCCCCACATAAACATCGTCCGAACCGGCCGATAGCCAAGGTTGAGGATAGAGGCTCACATTAGGATCGTCGAGTACCCTGACTCCCGGCGATTGTGCCAGAATACGTCGTGCATCATCGGGGTTCATGGGATTGGTAAACTCGACATGGATCGCCTCGCTGTGACCGATATATACAGGCACGCGTACACATGTCGATGAAATCGCGATCTCATCGGCGTGCATTATTTTGCGGCTCTCTTCCATCAGCTTAACTTCTTCTTTCGAATACCCGTTATCCAGAAACACATCGATCTCAGGAAGAAGATTAAAAGCGATCTGGTGCGGATAGACATGAGGCACTACGTTCTGCCCCTTGGAAACAAGCTTCGCCTGGCTGGTCAATTCTTCCATAGCCGCGGAACCGGTCCCTGAAACGGACTGATAGGTATCGATAATAAAACGCTTTATCGGGTTTACCTTATGCAGAGGATAAAGCGCAACGACTGCCTGAATGGTAGAGCAGTTCGGATTCGCAATAATACCGTTATGCCACTTGATATCGTCGGGATTCACTTCAGGCACCACCAGGGGGACCTTGGGGTCCATTCTCCATGCCGCGCTATTATCGATAACAAGCGCCCCCGCCTTCGCAGCGATCGGCGAAAAATACCGGCTGATCTCCGCACCGGCAGAGAAAAGCGCTATATCGACATGTTTGAACGAATCGACCGTTGTCTCTTTTACAACGATCTCATGATGACCGAAAAACATCTTTTTGCCTTCAGAGCGGTCCGACGCATAAAGCTGGAGCGATGACAGAGGGAACTTTCTCTGTTCCAGCACTTTCACAAACTCCTGCCCAACCATACCGGTAGCGCCGACAATAGCTACTTTGTAGGTGCTCATTATAGTCCTCCTAAGTGCAATAAATCAGTCAAGTCAGCCATATGACCCTTATGCCTGGAAATCTCCTTTACTGCAAGGAGAACACCCGGCGCATAACATTCCCTGTTTATCGCATCATGGCGTATAGACAGTCTCTGCCCCTGGCCTCCGAATAACACCTCCTGGCTTGCTACAAAACCGGGCATACGCGTGCTGTGTATGGCAATGCCGTCAATCTGCCCGCCACGGCTGCCACTCAGGTTTTCCTTCCTGGTAGCCGGATAAATGAAGGGTTTTTTTCGAGATTGCAACATACCCTGCGCAGTAGCCAGCGCTGTCCCGGAAGGCGCATCCGCCTTCTGCTCGTGATGTAACTCTATTATCTCGGCGTAATCGAAATATCTTGATGCTATCCGTGCAAGATGCATCAGTACTATCGCTCCCAGAGCAAAATTCGGAGCAACCACTATGCCGACATTATTATCTACGGCAAGTTGTTCCATTTCCCTGAACTCGTCTTCCGTAAACCCGGTTGTCCCGATTACCAGGTCTATGCCATGTTTCGACGCTAGGCGTACTACCTCCATTGCAGCTTCAGATATGCTGAAATCAACAAGAACTTCAGGACATCCTGTTTTCAACAGTTCACTTAAACCGGTATACAATGGTACTTTCACCGCTATATCAGCCGGTTCTAGGTAGTTTTGTTTTGCCTTGATATCGATAGAGCCAATAAGATCCAGGTCGGGGTCTTTGCTTATTGCTGTAGTGAGCTCTCTCCCGACCTTTCCTAAGGCTCCATGAACCACGACAGTTATCGGTTTCATTGGCTCCTCTTCTATCCCGTAAATGTGTAATTCCCGTAGCTAAAGACAGTTACCTGTCTTTAGGACGAGAATGATGTCGGGCATCTCTTGAAAAGGGACGATTCTTGGGCTTGTTTTGCTGGAAACGACTACCTGATGACATGGTCTTCGCGGGCCTGCTCTCGTCGGCCCCCTCCAGAAGTACGCGACGGGACAAATTCACCCTTCCCAGATGGTCAACTTCTGTGACCTTTACGGAAATTTCGTCACCTACCTTGACTATATCCTCTACGTTTGCCACATGATAGTCTGCCAGTTCGCTGATATGAACCAGTCCTTCCTGACCGGGAAATATCTCCACGAAAGCACCGAAGTTGGTAATTCGTGTAACTTTTCCCGTATATATAGCGCCTACTTCAACCTCACGGGTCAAATCCTCTACCTTTTCAATGGCTTTCCTTGCTGACTCCTCATTCACGGCGCCGATAATTACCGTACCATCATTCTCAACATCGATAGTAGCCTTTGTCTCTTCGATTATCGAACGGATCGTCTTGCCGCCGGGCCCTATTACCGTTCCGATTTTACTCGGATCGATGGATATCCTGTACATTCTCGGTGCATACGGGCTTAATTCGAGCCTGCTTTCCATGATTGCCTTACTCATAATATCGAGTATCACCGCATGCGCCTCACGCGCCTGCATGATAGCATTTTCGATTATCTCAAAGCGTAAGCCCGCCAGCTTGATATCAAGCTGGATCGCGGTAATACCGCTGGTAGTACCGGCCACTTTAAAGTCCATATCTCCGTACGCGTCTTCAAGACCTTCGATATCGGTCAGGACGATATAATTGTCCTCATCGGTAACCAGTCCCATTGCTATACCGGCTACAGGCGCCTTGATCGGCACACCGGCATCCATCAATGACAGGCTCGAGCTGCAGACACTCGCCATCGACGAGCTCCCGTTTGAACTGAGCACCTCGGAAACAATCCTGATAGTGTAAGAGAAGTCCTCTTCTTTCGGAATAATCGCCGATAAAGCTTTTTCAGCAAGCGCACCATGACCGATTTCCCTCCTGCTGGTCGAGCCAAGCCTTTTTACTTCTCCGGTGGAGAAGGGCGGGAAATTATAATGGTGCATGAAACGCTTTGATTCTTCCAGTCCCAGCCCATCGATGAGCTGCTCCTGTCTTAAAGAACCGAGCGTGGTAATTGCGAGCACCTGTGTCTGTCCCCTGGTAAAAAGACCGGACCCGTGTGTGCGGGGAAGCACCCCGACTTCACAGGAAATCGGCCTTATTTCCTTATAGTCACGGCCGTCAAGGTGTTTTCTCTTTTCCAGAATCGATGCCCTTGCCGCCTTTTTCAGATAGTTATCTATTACCGCAGCAATATCGCCTTCAGGATACATTTCGCATAACTGATCGCGAATTTCCTTCTTGAGCGATGAAAGCGTAGCAGAGCGTTCATCTCTGTTCGTTAAATTAATTCCGGCGGTCAGCCGGTCACCAAAGCCGGAAGAAACAGCAGCGACAATGTCTTCTTTCGACCCTGCAACGGTAATTTCCATCTTGGGTTTCCCGCAGACCTGTTGTAAAGCTTCCTGTATCTCAATTATGGCGCGATTTTCCTTATGGGCAATTTCTATTGCTTTCAGGATAATCTCAGGAGAGACTTCATTGGCTTCCGCCTCGATCATCAGCACATTGTCCTTTGTGCTGGCGACTACCAGATTGATGAGGCTATTCGAAAGTTGAGGCAGCGTCGGGTTTACTATGTACTCGCCGTCAATATATCCCATCCGGACACCGGCGATCGGCCCCAGAAAAGGCAGTGAAGACAATGTGACTGCTGCGGACGCGCCGATAAGCGCCGGCATCTCGGGAGCATTTTCCTGGTCCGTCGAGAGCACGGTTACAATAACCTGAATTTCATTGCTGATCCCTTTCGGTATGAGCGGGCGCAGTGAACGGTCCGTTAACCGGGCGCTCAGCGTTGCATTCTCGCTGGGACGTCCTTCCCTGCGGATGAAACTGCCGGGAATCTTCCCGACTGCATAATGACGCTCTTCATAGTCTACTGTAAGACGTAAAAAATCACTCTGCTCTTCCCTGGCTTCGCCTATACATGCAGTAACCAGTACAATGGTATCTCCGTATCGTACGGTTACAGAACCTTCAGCTTGATTCGCAAGCTTCCCTGTTTCAATGGTTAGTTTTCTATCTCCAATTAAACACTCTTTTGACTCTATCATGCTTATTACTTACACCCTCACCCTTATTATTTACGCAATCCCAACCTGGTAATAAGACCGCGATACCGGTTTACATCACGGTTGTTCACGTATGAAAGCATGCTCTTTCTCTGCCCGATCAACTTCAAGAGACCGCGTTGTGAGTGATGGTCATGCTTATTTGCTTTTAAATGCT
This sequence comes from uncultured Dehalococcoidales bacterium, assembly GCA_964485235.1. Taxonomy (GTDB): domain Bacteria; phylum Chloroflexota; class Dehalococcoidia; order GIF9; family UBA5629; genus CAZAIO01. The sequence goes on along the minus strand of CAZAIO010000031.1, from coordinate 14,190 downwards.
CTGCTAATCTGGTGATCCTCCTGGTAAGCAGCGCTATCTGGACCTCCGCCGATCCAGTGTCCCCTTCATGGGTTGCATATTCTGTTATAGTTTTTTGTTTGACTGCCTTGTCCAACTTACATCCCCTTGGTTATTTTCTTAATATTTTCTCTAATTATAAAGTTGAATTATAACACAGGTCTCATTGCAATGCACAGAATAGTTACTTTAGCAAAAATCCGTCATGCGGTATAATAAATTCATTATGTCCTCGCAGGTTTTTTATCGAAAATGGCGTCCGCAAAACTTATCCGAAGTAGTCGGTCAAGAGCATGTAACCACAACGTTGGCGCACGAGGTCGCGAGCGGTAAAATAGCCCATGCATACCTTTTCTGCGGCCCGCGCGGTACCGGAAAGACCAGTACCGGACGTATACTTGCCAAAGCGGTCAATTGCCTGAGCCCGGTCGACGGGGAACCCTGTAATGCCTGCGAACTGTGTCTCTCCATTAACGAGAGCAGGTCCCTGGATATCATCGAGATAGATGCGGCAAGTAACAGGGGCATTGACGATATTCGCGACCTGAAAGAGAAAGTGAATTTCACTCCAAGCCTTGCCCGATACAAAGTGTACATTATCGACGAAGCACATATGATCACGGAAGCCGCATCGAATGCCTTCCTGAAAACACTTGAAGAACCGCCTGCACATGCCATTTTCGTACTGGCGACTACGGAGCCGCATAAAATGCTCTCTACAATACTGTCTCGCTGCCAGCGGTTCGACTTTCACAGGCTTTCTCAAGCGGCGATGGTATCGAGACTAGAATTTATATGCAATAAAGAGGATATCACCATCGAAGCGGAAGCCCTGCGCCTTATTGCAAAAGCCACTACCGGAAGTCTCCGCGATGCGGAGAACCTGCTGGAACAGCTTGTCGCATTCTACGGTCATGAAATTACGATCCAGCAGGCACGCGAAACGCTGGGCATTACGGAAGACCTGCGAATCAAAGAGCTGGTTAAACATATTATCGATCAGGATATCCCGGCGGGACTCAAGACCATCAACATGGTCAGCAACGACAGTATAGACCTCAGGCAGTTCAACCAGGAACTGGTCAATTACCTGAGAAACCTGCTTCTGGTCAAGTCCGGATCGGACAGCGTCGTAGATGTCACAAGTGAGGACGCCGACGATTTGAAGCGCATGGCAAAAAAAATAAGCCTCGACATGCTGTGGCGGACCATCAAGCTGTTCAGCGAGATCGATTTCCGGATGAACAACAGTTCCCCTTTGCCTCTTGAACTGGCTCTCGTCGAAACTGTTTTATCAGGAAAACAGAAGCCGGACAACGCCCAAACCGTACAGGAAGATAAGCCTCCGATAACAGGGGAAGCAAAAAATAAATACGATACATCGGCTGAAATCGGGAAAAAGACGGGACGTAAGCAAGTACCCGTGGAACCGGTGGAACCTGTTAAACCTCAGGCAGATAGTCAGGCGGATAGTCCCGCGCCTGTTCACGTTGAAATAGAGGCAGATAATATACCTGAAGAAGAAGTCAAAGAGGAACACCCTGTTTCTTCACCTGTTGCAGAAGCCTCAAATGATACGGAGAAACCGCCACATGATATGGACTATATATGCAGCCACTGGAAAGACTTCGTCAATTCGATGCGAGGTACAGGCTCCAAAGGAAACCTGGACGCATTCTTGCGTAGCGCCTGTGAGCCAATAGATGTGACTGCGGATACGTTGGTCGTTGGATTTTACGCGCAATTTCATAAAGACTATATCGACGACCCTAAATACAGGTTTCTGGTGGAAAAAAAGCTTGAAGAATTTTTCGGACAACCGTATAAGCTCCGTTGTGTTATAGTAGAGCGTAGTATAGAACATAATAAAGAAGTGAAAAGTAAGACGGATAGCGAAAGTCCTCTGGTAAAAGCTGCGCTTAAACGGGGGGCAAAAAAAATCGATAACCAGTAATAAATGGAGGCGGCATGAATAAGAATTTTTTACGACAGGCCCAGGAATTACAGGCAAGGCTTGCAAAAGCGCAGGAGGAGCTTGGTGAAATGACCACCGAGGTGAGTTCAGGCGGCGGAGCTATAAAAGTGGTCATTGACGGTCACCAGAAAGTTCGTTCCATTTCAATATCGCCGGAAGTGATCGATCCGGAGGATGTTGAGATGCTTGAAGATATGGTGCTTGCTGCGGTGAACGAAGCGATTGCCAAATCGCAGGAACTTGCTGCCAGTCGTTTGAACAGTCTCACCGGCGGCATGAAAATTCCCGGTATGATGTAAAGAAGGTGGACCATTGGATATATCGAATATACGTACAGCTGAACCGATCGCCCGTCTGATAGGAGAACTGAGCAAATTGCCGGGCGTTGGGCCTAAGAGCGCGGCGCGAATGGCATATTTCCTGCTCCAGACGGAAAACGAAAAGGCGGAATCGCTCGCTAACGCGATACTTGGAATAAAGCGAAATTTAAGCCTGTGCTCGCTGTGTTTTAATATAACCGATACTTCGCCATGTATCATTTGCCGGGATGAAAACCGCGACCGTAGCAAACTGTGCATAGTAGAGGAACCCGCGGACATAATCCCGCTGGAAAGGACTAAAAAGTACAACGGCCTCTACCACGTCCTGCACGGAGTGATATCTCCGTCGGACGGCATAGGCCCCGACCAGTTAAAAATAAACGAGCTTCTTACGCGTCTCGAAGAAGGTGAGATAACAGAGGTTATCATGGCGACAAATCCGAATACGGAAGGGGAAGCCACGACCTTGTACCTGAACACGTTGATTGCTCCCCTTAATATACATGTCACAAGGCTTGCCCGTGGTCTGCCTTTCGGCGGAGACCTGGAATATGCCGATGACATGACCTTGAGCAGGGCACTCGAAGGAAGACAGGACGTTTGACAAGAATACGTTAAATGGCAAAACCTCGCGTTTATCAGACCGAAGCTATTGTTATCAGGCGTACGAAGCTTGGTGAAGCTGACAGGATATTGACTCTATATACCCCGGGTCACGGAAAAGTAAGGGCAATAGCGAAAGGTTCACGCCGTACTACGAGCAAACTGGCAGGACATGTAGAACTCCTTACCCATAGCACCCTTTTGATCGCGAGCGGTAGAAACCTCGATATCATCACTCAGGCACAGACGATTAATAGTTATATGCCGTTAAGAGAAGACCTGCATCTTATGTCCTGCGGGCTTTATGTTTCGGAACTGATCGATGCTTTTACCGAGGAAGATGAGGAGAGCCGGGATATCTTCAATCTGTTGCAAAATACGCTCGAGCAACTATCTCTGGGCGTGAAAAGCGATACGGTCCTGCGGTATTTTGAGATTCATCTTCTTGAGCTTACCGGGTACAGGCCGCAATTACACCAGTGCGCTAATTGCGGTACCCCCCTCAGACCGGTGCAAAATTATTTCAGTTCCAGCCAGGGAGGAGCGCTTTGCAGCGATTGCAGCTATGAAGAACCGATAGTCCTCCCGCTCTCTCTGAATGCATTGAAAGTACTGCGCCTATGGCAAAACTGTGACCTGGCCACTGCGGCAAAAGTAACGATAAAACAGGATCTTGCCCGGGAAATGGAATACCTTTTACGCGATTATATAAAATATATTCTGGACAGGCAGCTAAAGTCTACCTCGTGGCTTGATATGATCAAGAAATAAGCACCTTACCATCCGGTACTTATAGCTGAATATTCTCTTTCTCCCGGCGATTGCCGCCGGTTACGATCGAAGATTTCTGTGGTTTTCATTGCAATGTCACCCGTGACCTGTCCGTATAATTGAAACCGCTCCAGATGACCGTTAAGCTCGTCGGACATTCTCTCAAGCTGTTCCGATGAAGCCGTTACATCACGTACCAGTTCATCTATTATCCGTATCATATCATTGCTTCCGGTATTCACTTCATCTGCTATTTCAAACACGCCGTCTATCTGACCGGAAACTTCTTCAACAAGATCCATTACCTTATCCATGACGATCCTGGCCTCATTTGCAGTTTTATAGCCTTCTTCTATCCTTCGTGCTGCGGCATTTGTCGTTTTCACACATTCTTCTATGTCCGTGACTATATTTATAAAACACTCAGAAGTTATGCTCGCTTCCTCATCGATCAGCCTGACCACCTGTTTCATACCCTTTCTCATCAGGTCCGATTCCATCAACTGATTTTCAGAGATTGCGGACTTGTTTATAGTATTTCTCACCGCAGTATGAGCCCGATCGGCTATATCCTCTACAGTAGTTGCTGTATTCTGGATGTTCTGCACGTGCTGTTTAAGATTCTCTACCGATTCGACGACATCATTCATAGCGTCGGCTATGGTCCTTATGCATCTGACGACTTTATCTACCGTATCGATCCCGTTTTTTGTCGCCATGGCAGTCCGTACTGCGCAGTTAGCGGCGACCTGAGCCCTATTTGTTAATATCTGAGACTTATCGGATATCCGGTTAACGAGCACACACATCCCTTCACCCTTAGCACCATCATGGTCATGAAGCGCGGAACAACGGGAATCGATAAAAACCGGTTGGTTGACAACCGGTTCAGTCGCCCTTTTCTGCACGAAATTTTTCCCGCCGCCGGAACTGTCTTTTCGCCCGTCTGACCTGTTGTCCTCTTTGTTTTTTATAATTTTTCGATTCTTGTTTCTTGCCGGTACGCCCTCATTATGTGTGTGCATTTCACCCTCTCAACTTTTATTAAATAGACGAGCTTTGCTATTTTCGTATCCATCCCTCAACTGGTACCGAAAACAAAACTCTATTACACTATCTTTTACGTCGGATAAAAGTAAATGTCTTATGAAATAAGCATACGATATTTCAGTATTTTAAGAATGACCCATGAGTCATAGTTGCGCTAGTACTTTAGTCCCTCGGAAAAAAAACAGGTAAGATAACAATAATCCGGGGTTTATTTTGAACGTAAAAACCCGTTATTACTCATTATAATAAGGACAATCTTTTGACAGAGAAATGCCTATCGACAGGCTCTTTTCAACCGATATCTCGCTGGTGCCGTCTATTTCTCTACCTTATCGATAGCTTCGGTATTATCGCCGCTGAAGTCCATCCGGTAGAATGCCTCATTTTCCGGTAGCTGTACTAACAGACTATTTGTTGCATCCATCTTAACACCGCAGTCCTGTGCTATACAGTCAAGCACATGACCTCCATATTTCCGGTCTTCCGAAATAAAATGAAAGTGATATCCGGGTACGTTCAGTCCGCTCATGTAGGCCGGTGTCCTGAAGCCTGCAAGAATGCCGTCCCTGTCGGAATATTCGAATACAGCCTGGTGTTCTATCGCCTCGGTTAAAGCAGGGTATGGCTTACTCTGTGGCGGAACACTTCTTACCTTTAAAAAATGAAATCTGCCTTCGACTATAATGGCATAGAATATATTATCCGTCGCGATAAGGCTGTCGATGTAGCTTTGTAACCGTTCGAAGTCCATAGGCTCGGGCAAGTCCGCCTTTATATCCGGTTCAAAAAAGGTCACCAATGCAAACGGAGTCCCCATTGAATCATCGACAGGATATGCCATTCCGTCTACTTTTATCTGGTAGAAATCACCCTTGACGCCAATCATTTCTCCGTCAAGATCTGTAAAAGTGCCTATGCCCATATCGCCATGATCAGTTAACTCTCCATAGAGCATCTGCCCGTCATAAATACCCGCCATTAATGCATCGATCGTAGATACCTGAAATAGTACGTCATTATCTTGTCCGGTATTGGCACAGCCGCCGAACAGCGCCAACATCGAAAACACAGCAATCAGGATATAGTAAATTATTTTCATTGACATCTCCTGCATAATTCAGACATTGTTTATAAAACGGCGAATCCTTCCGGATGTAATTTATTTTACAGAATAGCACGAAATCAACCGGTTGTTAAAACACAAGGGCTGAACGAAATTCACAGCATGTTGTACACACACTTTTTTAATAAAAACATTCGATATACGATTTATTATTTCTTACCGGTCGTCTCACCTTTAGTTGACTATATACATATGCAATGATACGATAAACTTATTAGTATGTATTGCGTATATTTCCCATTACAGGGTGCAATTAAGAATAAAGGACCTGTTCCGGATACGATATATCCGGGATAGATAATATTATAGAAAGGAAGTTGTATACGTTCGCATGATGAAGGAGGAAACAATGGACAGAGAAGATATCGAACGGCTGGTAACGTCGACACTGGGAGAGATCGAGAAAGTGCTTGGCAGTAAAACGGTAGTAGGCGAACCTATTACTGTCGGTGATTCCACGCTGATCCCTTTAATAAGTGTAGGATTCGGTTTCGGACTCGGCGGTGGTTCAGGTATGGTAGAGATGAAGCAAAAAGGAGAGAGCGCTGCCGGTGGAGGCGGAGCCGGTGGCGGAGTAAAACCGATTGCAGTCATCATTGTCGATAAAGACGGCGCCCGTATAGAACCGATCAAAGGCGGTATGGCGAGCGCACTGGAAAAAATTGGAGAGACAGTTCCAGAAATGATGACCAAATTTGCCGAGAAATGGGGAGAACGAAAAAAAGAGGACTAATATAGTTGTGGGTAATAATCTCACTCGCCGGACTGATCCTGATTATCGTCTTACTACTCTGTGTTCCCTTCGATTTCACGGTATATGTCGATACGAAATCCAGGCCGCGGGTGAGAGCGCACCTGAAGTGGTTTTTCGGTCTGGTCAACATCAGGTTTAAAAAGAGCAAGGGAACCGCCAGGAAAACAAAGGTAACCGGACCCCCGAAAAAAAAGAAGAAGCCTTTTGATAAACAGCTCCTTTTTAAAATATTAAAAATCAAAGGTCTTTTTACCAGTGTGAAACATCTGCTAAAAGACTTCGCTTCAAGTATTAAAATCAAAGAACTTACGGTTAATCTCACAGTTTGTCCGGATAATGCTGCCGATACCGGAATACTTTTTGCTCTCACTGTGCCGCTTCGTATGTTTACAAACTCTTTTTATCCCCTGAAATTGAATATAGATCCGGTATTCGAATCTGAATCAATAATCATAGCAAACGCAACAGGAGTATTTCGATTTCAACCGATCCGAACGCTAAAACCTGTAATAGTATTTATCTTTTCCGGACCTGTAATGCGTTTATTCTATATATTTATAAAAAGCAAATGGAAAAAAAGGAAATAAAAATATTAGACGCTTTCCATACCAGGGGACTTACCATCATTCCTGTTGTTGAAATCTGCCTCCGCTCTGTGTTTGTAAACGGACGCACCGCATTCTTCTATTCCAGAAAACCTATCCTGATATGCATAGCAACAAAACATAATTATCGGGCTGTCGATATAAACGGCGATGAGATCCCAGTATCAAGGCTTATCGAAATGATTCCGGAAATCGAAACCGTGTTACATTCTTTGTCTGAACATATTTAAGCCTGTGGTTTTCAGTCTGAATATAATATTTTTATAACATTTATAAAATAACTAAATTAGATGACAACCGTATACTTGTATCGATTCAGATAATACAAAAACATTATTTTAATATTTTCTGAATGTAATGGTATGATTTACCTCAAAAATATGCATTTTTTGCTTCAAAATAGTTGATATTTCAGCAATATGTGATAAAATTCTTATAAAATTATTTATTAATATGATTACCTGAAGTTCATTTAGTTTCATCATATAGAATTATTATTAATGACTATAATATAGTTGAATGTTGGAGGGAAAAATGAAAAATGTAAATTCATCGGACCAGGACTATAATCTGTGGGTTATGCTGGAACATGCCCGTTCTGCAGTAGTCGCCGCCAGAGAGAAAGAACTCAGCCAGCACGGAGTATCGATGATGAAAGCAGCAGTATTATTCATTGTCGATAGCATCGGTGATGAGGCAACCCCTGCCGAGATATCCCGGTGGATACTGCGAAAATCCCATTCGGTCTCAGGACTGCTCGACAGGATGGAAAAAGACGGTCTCATCAAGAAGACCAAAGACCTGCACCGAAAGAATCTGGTACGTGTTACTATCACCGAAAAAGGATACAAGGCACTCAATAAATCCAAGGACAGGAAATCTATTCACAGGTCAATGGCGGCAATACCCGAAGAAGATCGTCAAAAATTTTACAATCAGCTTGAAAAAATAAGAGATAAAGCTCTCAAGCAGGCCGGAATCAGCAAACCTCCATTCCCTAAAAGCTTGACTGATTAAAGCAAACCATTCAATAGTAATTTATTTAATATAAACCATATAAAAAGGCAATAAATCTTGTGGTGGAGCACGCGGGGACTATCCTGTGTGCTTCAGCATTTTTAATTGCCCAGATATCGGCAATTAAAAACATGGGGTTCGGAGACTTCAGGATTACCCGGAAAGTATTTGCCCTGCAGATGAGATTCTAAGACTGGTCTGCGAACGATTTCCGCAGTTCAATAATCATTTCCGGCACATCTATATCTGCGGGACACCGTACTTTACATCTACCGCAGGTTAGACAGGTATAAGAAAGCGCCGCTGCTTTTTCCTGCTTTTCGCTTATTAAATTCGCCCAGATTGCCCCCATCCCGGCAAAATAAGTATCGCCAAAATGCCCAGCGGTAACCGCAAAAACAGGACATTCGAACAGGCAACCGCCGCAACGCAGACAATAGAGCGCCTGACGGAAGACCGGATGCTTCGCAAGTTCGGACCTCCCTGCATCCAGGAATATCACATGAAACTCCCGGGGGCCGTGTGCACCGTAAGTAGTCACTTTCTCGATATCGCCCGTAGCGCTAGGACCGGATATCACACTGATATATTTGGGAACATTGTAGCCGGCATGCCGCCAGGTCACTTCAGCGACTTTAAAGGCATCGCTTAACGTCGGCACAACTTTTTCCATACCCACCAGGGCAATATGCACCGGCGGAATACTCGTCGCAAGACGAACATTACCTTCATTTTCGATTATTACCAGTGAACCGGTATCGGCAGCGACCACATTGGCTCCGCTTATTCCAATATCAGCTTTAAAAAATTTATCTCTGAGCAGCTTTCTGGCAGTCGCTACAAGCGCAGGAATATCATCCGACGGCAAATCATCTCCTGTGATTTCAGAGAAAAGCTTTGCGACTTCCTCTTTGGTCACATGTACGGAGGGTGCCGTAATATGCATCGGTTTGGAACCCAGTTTCTGGATGATAAACTCCCCCAGATCGGTCTCATAAACGTCATTGCCCAACTTTTCCAGATGCTCACGCAACCCCACCTCTTCTCCGGTCATGCTCTTGCCTTTTACAATCAGCTTGCCCGTTCCTACAATATTTCCGATTATATTCAACGCGTCTTCGGGTGTCTTCGCGATATAAGCCTTTCCTTTATTCGCCTGTATCATGTCACATGCCTGCTGTACAAGCTGGTCCATCCTGCCTATGGCATCCTCTTTTATCTTTCTCACTTCCTCTGCCATTTCGATAGTATGGGGATACTGGTTCAAAACATTATGCGCATTCTCCCGATAGCTTTTTATTGCGCGCGATACCGCCAACCTGATCTGATTGCTATAAGCAGCAGACATAATCTCTTTCTTATAGTTCCCGAAGACCGACATTACTCTTTACCCTCCATAGCCTTAGATAATATTTGAGCGATATCCATAACTCTTATCTGTCTGTTATTTATCTCACGTAAACCGCTCCTCAATTGCATAATACAACCAGGACAGTGGGTTACAATCACATCAGGTTCCATTTGCATCAACTCTTTAACCCTGTTGACCGCCAGTATATGGCTGAGGTCAGGAAAAACGACCTCGAACCCTGCGCCGCCCCCACAGCATGTTGCCCAGTTCCCACTGGTCCGTTCCGGTTCAACAAGCTCAATTCCATCAATCGCTTTTAATATCTGACGCGGTTCATCAATCAATCCCAGAAAGCGAGCAAGCTGGCAGGAATCGTGATAGACAACACGAACAGGTTCCGGATATTTAAGCATTCCAGGCTTGATTTTTTCCAGTACAACTTCCAGAAACTGTGCTACTTCAATATCGAAGCCTTCTATGCAGGCGGGATAAAGCGTACGCAATGTATAGGTACATGACGGCACCATGCTGATAATTCTTCTCACTCCGGCATGCTTTAATTGACGGTATGTATTCTGCGCATTATCCTTAAACTGTGTATCCAGACCCACATAATAGAGCGGCCCTCCACAACACGGTTCATTTTCAGCGAGATATCCGAAATCAACGTTAAAATTTTTCAGCACTTTTACTGCATCACGTAGAGGCTGGTCTTCTTCACCTTTCCCTGTTGAGGAAAAAAGTTTTCCATATATACTGGCCAGGTCGATGCCCATATTTTTCGATAGTCTGGCAAAAGCAAGCGGCAGTCCTGTTCCGACAGGGCTCTGATCAAACTTGAGCAGAAGCGACATAACGGGTTCAAGTGAGGAAAAATATTGATATCCGCATCCCGAAAAGAAGATGGTCTCACCATGTTCCGGTAATTGAAGACCATGAGCCCATCCGGACCTCGAAGATTTTGAAGACCCCGCGATATTATGATGTGAGCGTATATTCCCTGTTAGATAACTGAGCCCGTCAGGGACAAGGTCTTTATTTGGTTTTTCACCTTCTTTTTGCATTAGATCACAGCGGAATAACTATAAAAGCAGCGTACGGAGAGGGCGATAAATTGTTTAAATACCTTTCCACTATATCGTTTTTCCGGAGAAGAAATATATGAACGTGTGCACTTTAATAATAATACAGTTGTGGTTGTTGAGCAACTTCCCGATATCGACGTGGATTAAAGGAGAGATAAACGCTGCTTGACTAATTCTACTACCTCGAGAGGAAATTCTGCCACCTCTACTCCTACTTCTCTGAGTACTACCATTTTACTCTGCGGTGTGCCCACACTACTTTGGATGATTGCTCCTGCATGACCCATTCTCTTCCCTTCCGGCGCACTATGTCCGGCAATATATGCAACGACCGGTTTCGTCATCCACCGGTCAATGAACTGGGCTGCATTTTGTTCCTGAACACCGCCGACCTCGCCGACAAGGACGACAAGGTCGGTATCTTTATCTTTCTCATATAGTTCAAGCAATTCGGGCATGCTGGTAAAAACGACGGGATCGGCACCTATACCGACGACAGTGCTCTGCCCCAGGCCTGCTTTTGCCAGATTTATACTTACCTCATATGAAAGCGTGCCGCTCCGGGAAATAAGACCTATCCGTCCCGGATTGTACATACTGCCCGGCATGATTCCAATTTTCGCCTGCCCCGGTGTAATGATACCCGGACTTGTGGGGCCGATAATCGTCACATCATGTTCTTTTGCAAGTTCTTTCGCTTCCATTACATCGTGGACAGGGACATGTTCGGTCACGACGACAATAAGTTTGATGCCTGCCTTGATCGCCATCATAATAGCATCTTTTACACCGGAAGGCGGCACAAAAATGACCGATGCCTCTGCATCCTGTTCGACAACAGCCTCTGTTACAGTATTATATACCGGGACACCGAGGACTTCCTCACCACCCCTGCCGGGTGTCACTCCGGCGACGATTTTAGTCCCGTATTCCTGCATCCAGCCGGTCTGAGTACGCCCTACCTTACCGGTTATACCTTGAACAAGGACTCTTGTCTCAGAGGTTAGCAGAATGCTCATTCTTTCGCCTCCAGAATCCGTATAAGCAATTCAATACCTTTTTCCGTAGAAACATCTTTCACCACATGAACGCCGTTTTGTTCAAAAATCTCCCAAGTCTCTTCCTGGCGGTTTCCCAGCGCTTTAGCAACAACAGGTATGGTCACTTTATGCTCTTTCATATACTGGACCACGCCTTTTGCGCCTTCATGTATGGGATTAATCCCTCCATATACATTGATAAATATAGCCCGCAACTTCTTTTGCATTACCAGGTCCATGACTTTGTAAAGAAGCTCGGCACTGATACCACCACCGGTCTCCAGGAAGTTTGCAGGACGTAATTTCTGTCCGATAATATCTATCGTTGCCATACCGAGTCCGGCACCGCTCGATATCACTCCTATATCCCCGTTCATATCGACGTAGGTCACCCCGATCTCACGACCTTTCCTCTCAAGCGGATTGAAGAAACGGCTCTCTACTTTTTCCTTAAACTCGGGATGGCGGAACATGCTTGAATTATCAATCTCGATCTTGGCATCCAGGGCAATATACATACCTCCCGGAGTCTGAACAAGCGGATTGATTTCTGCCATCAGCGCATCATATTTCCTGAAAATACTATAGAGAGTATGTAATGTCCCGGCTACCTGCATGAGATCGCTCCCTTTAAGTCCGACCTCTCGCGCCATACGTTGTGCTTCGGTCAGGCGAAATCCCTTCAACATAGGAACATATCGGGATACGACGCGCTCCGGATGTGCCTTGGAAGCTTCTTCAACGGTAACACCGCCGGCCGTGCTGAGAATAACCACGGGACAACCAGCCGTCTCATCGATAGTTACTCCCAGGTAAAACTCACGTTTTACTTCTATTTTCTGTGTAACCATGACGCTATCTACCGGAAAATGCCGCAATGGAGCACTGAGAATATGCCGGGTGATTTCTTCTACCTCTTCCGGTGAATTAGCTGTCTGGACTCCACCGGCAAGCCATCGCCCGCCGGCAAGTATTTGAGCTTTAATCACAACGGGAAATCCTATTGCCTGTGCTTTTTCTTTTGCCTCATCAGGATTAGAGGCCAAAGCATACGATGGGACAAGGATGCCTTCTTTTCTAAACAGGTCGTTGCCTTCGTATTCGTAAAGTCTCATAGCATTAACGCATAGAATACCGAATTTTGCCTTCACACGTCAAGTTAAATACCGGAAACGACAGTCTGGATTATATAGAAAATTTTACTTTAGGAGCATAATAATGATAAACTTTTACAACTTATTCCGTCATCATCGTTATCATTAAGTTTATCATTAGGTACAAACCTATTTTGTTTATTCCATTGAAAAGGAGGCAGTGAAAATATCATGGCAGTCAAAACAGAAGAGCAATATCGAAAATCACTTGAAAGCCTTCACCCAACCGCATATATTCTCGGGCAAAAGGTGGAAAAGCCATACGAGCATCCGTTGATCACGCACATGCTTAACGGAGTAGCATGCACGTACAGGCTGGCAAACGATCCGGAAGGAGAGCAATATCTGGTCACCGATTCGAAGTTGACCAACGAAAAGGTAAGCCGGTTTGTGAAGTTCTATGAAAGCCAGGAGGACCTGCTCGCGAAAATTAAAATGCTGAAATACCTTTCCCAGAATATCGGTACCTGTTATATGCGCTGTACCGGAATGGACGCAATTAATTCGGCAGGGATCGAGATTTACAACTGCGACAAGAAGTACGGAACGGAATATTACGAACGTTTTCTGAATTTCGTCAAGATGATACAGCAAAACGATTACACCCTCTTCAGCGGTGTAACAGATGTAAAGGGTGACCGTGCCAAGCGTCCGTCACAGCAGACCGATCCCGATATGTACCTGCGTGTTGTAGAGAAGAAGAGCGACGGCATTATCGTGCGCGGTGCGAAGATCCATCAGACCGGCTCGCTCTGTGCTCACTGGGGACTGGCTATCCCGGCACGAGAAATGCAAGACGCTGATAAAGATTATGCAGTATGCTTCGCCTTTCCGACCGATGCCCCTGGTGTTATTCACGTATACGGAAGAGGTACCTTGGAAGCAAGGGCACTGGGGGGCTGCGATCTCGGAAATGCCGAGTACAGCAAGTTCGCACCTATGGTGATCTTCAACGATGTTTTCGTACCGTGGGAATACGTATTTCTCTGCGGAGAAAATGAATTTGCCGGACAAATGGTACGTAACTTCGGCAATTTCCACCGTCATTCGCACGGCGGCTGCAAATGCGGTGTGGGCGATGTCCTCATCGGTGCAGCGGCGACCGCGGCAGAATATAACGGCCTGCCCAAGACAACGCATATCAACAACAAACTGGTAGAGATGATGAAAACAGTACAGGCGATTTACGGTTGTTCCATTGCCGCGTCCGTCGAGTCCGAGAAAACCGGCTCCGGTATATATACAGTCGACCCGATACTTTCCAATACGTCGAAGCTCTATGAAGGCAAGGAGCTCCACGAAGTAATCCGCATAATGATCGAGA
>CAZAIO010000030.1:0-23873 GCA_964485235.1 uncultured Dehalococcoidales bacterium | reverse complement strand
CGAGGTGCTGACCCATGTCACCAACGATATCGATACGATATCGAATACACTGAACCAGAGCCTGTTCCAGATGGTGACCTCGCTGGTCACTATAGTCGGTGTGCTGGTGATGATGTTTACCATCAACTGGATAATGGCGCTTGTTTCGGTGGTCATTGTTCCCGTGTCTATGATGCTAATCTCGATGCTGGTGAAGCGTTCGCAGAAATATTTCCGCAGGCAGCAGGACTATCTGGGGCATGTCAACGGGCATGTTGAGGAGATGTATGCCGGGCATAACGTGATGAAAGCCTTCAACGGGGAGGAGAAGTCCATCCGGAAGTTCGACGGGCTGAACGAGGAGCTTTACAGCGCGTCGTGGAGGGCACAGTTTTTCGCGGGCATTATGATGCCCATGATGATGTTCGTCAGTAACCTGGGTTATGTGATAGTGTGCGTGCTCGGGAGCTTCCTCACGATACAGGGGATGATACAGGTGGGCGATATACTGGCGTTCATGCAGTACGTCAGGTCTTTCACACAGCCACTGTCACAGGTGGCGACTATGGTCACCATATTGCAGTCAACAGCGGCAGCCGCGGAGCGCGTATTCGAGTTTCTTGCCGAAGAGGAAGAAGTGGCTGAACCGGAGCATCCGGCTGTGCTGGAGAAAGTAGACGGCGCCGTGGCGTTCAAGAACGTGTTCTTCGGCTATAATCCGAAGAAGACCATCATCAATAATTTCAGCGCCGATATCAGGCCGGGGCAAAAGGTGGCGATAGTCGGCCCTACCGGCGCGGGAAAGACCACGATGGTCAAGCTGTTGATGCGTTTTTACGATGTCAATAGCGGTGCTATTACGGTGGACGGTATAGACATACGCGAATTCAAACGTCAGGACCATAGGAGCGTCTTCGGGATGGTCCTGCAGGACACGTGGCTCTTCAACGGGACCATAAGGGACAATATCCGCTACGGGAGGCTCGATGCGACGGACGAGGAGGTCTATGCCGCAGCCAGAACGGCATATGTCGATCATTTCATCCATACGCTGCCCGGCGGCTACGACCTTGTGCTGAACGAGGAGTCGAGCAATATATCGCAGGGACAAAAGCAGCTTCTGACCATTGCCCGGGCGGTGCTGGCAGACCCGAAGATTTTGATACTGGACGAGGCTACCAGTTCGGTGGATACGCGTACCGAGGTGCTGATACAGCAGGCGCTGGAAAACATCATGAAAGGCAGGACGAGCTTCATTATTGCACACCGCCTTTCAACGATACGCAATGCAGATATGATACTGGTTATGAGAGACGGCGAGATCGTCGAGCAGGGAGACCATGAATCGCTGCTCCGGGCGAACGGCTTTTATGCGTCGCTGTACAACAGCCAGTTCGAGACCACTCTTGCCGATGCCGGTTGACCGGTCGTTAATTCTATGGGGAAGCTCGAAGGGGCTTGCCACTTCGAAAAGCCGATAAATAACCTGTGATATTGCCGCGTCGCCCCGCTTTTCCCGACTATATCGGGACATACGGCATCGGGGCTCCTCGCAATGATATTGAGTGAGGGATTGGACTTCATTACTATTGTCAATTTAAAACGAGACGAATTTTACATAATTATCATCGGGAGCCATACATGCGTCGAATATCACGATGAAGAGGGAAAGCAGGGAGGCGAAGCAATCTTTGACCTTATTGTAAGGGTTGCCTGCGGGCAAGGAATACCTAAAAACCATACCACCTCGTAGGGGCGTATCTTTAGATGCGCCCGGTAGTGGTGGGGGCACGATGGTCGACAATGGCTTGTGTACAAATGGATGAAGCACGAAACGGCAATTCCCGTGTTGTTGCCTTTTATAAACCGATAAAAAAAGCGCTGACGATAAGTCCGCCAGCCTGTATTATTTGCATTGGCAGTAGTTTCAGCGTATAGTGAAATCAGTGGTTTTCAGTTTACGTTACGACTTACTTGACTAGATCCGCTCAAGCCCTCTTAAAGCCCTACAAGTTTTTGGTGACCGTAACTCTAACCAGCTATTATTCAAGAGGAGGTCATCTATGAGTATCGAAGATAAAACACTCAGGTGTTCCGATTGCGGTGATTCGTTTACGTTCACTGCCGGGGAACAAAAATTCTTTGAATCCAAAGGTTTTACCAATGTACCCAAACGTTGTGTTTCATGCCGTCGGGCAAAGAAACGTGAGAATGGGAGTTCTAACTTATACAGCTATAGCAGAAGATAAGTGAGAAAATAATCGACTTTTATCCGGGGATATATTTTAACGGAAAGTTCTACGTATGCCCCGGGTAAAGTCCGATAAAGGATGGAAAAATAATGTTCGATAAAAGCAAGGGTTTTTGTAACGGTGTTTATATTAAAGATGGAGGGTGTGAGTTTACCTTTCACGGAGTGAAACATGTACGTAATAACATTACTTTAAAGAATTGTAAAGTGTGTTCCTCTCCCTTAGCGAGAAGTCACAGGCAACAATATTCTGCTAAAAAAAGAGGGATTTTAACCGTAGAATAAAAGGATACCAGGGTTTAAAAGTATCCTCTACGGGAGTGAATCTCACAAAATAGTGATCAGTTATCGGTAACCGGTTATCAGGCATCAATTCCTGATCGCTGACAACTGAAAACTACTCACCGATTACCTCTGTTTCGTGTCCTTCCAGTTCCACCATTTCAATAGTTCCGGATTGTGCATATTGGAACCGGCGAAGTATACAGCGCAGCGGAACACGTAAAGGACGCAGCGGTCTATGTGCTGTGCGCGGAGATCGCACAACATCTCATACATCGATTCAGGATCTGCTCCTTTGAGCGAAGAAACCGATGTATAGCCCAGATCGACCAGGTCACGGGCGATACCGGGGCCGACACCGGGGATTGTTTGAAGTTCTTTCGAATCAAAAACGGACTTCATAGCGACGTGCGATTATTGTACCGTTTTTCCGTGAAAAATCATACCGTACCTGCTTCCAGTGATTGTACGAGAGAAGCTTTTACACCTGCTTTCGGGGTGGTCCTGCATATCTTCGTATAATTTGGAGATATTCATCCTGACGCCGGTGAATGTTTTCAGGTTCCGTACGATTAAGGGTTGCTTGTAAAGGCGTTGGACCAGAGCCCTTCGAAAAAGCTGCGGACATTGATGCCCAGTACGCGGGTATCATAGCCGCCCTCCTGTACTACGAGGGTGGGCAGGTGGAGATTGCCGATCATTTTACCGATCGCTTCAAAGTCAGCGGCCTCCAGTGTCCAGCTTCCTGTCGGGTCTTCTTTTGCCGTATCAAGCCCCAGCGGGACGATGAGGAACCGTGGATTGAACCTTCTTACTCTGCCGAGCACGTCGTGCAGAAAGCGCCTGTAATGCTCTCCGTCCAGGTGTTCAGGCAAAGGTACGTTCAGGTTAAATCCCAGACCGATGCCCCTGCCCCTTTCGCCGGAGAAGCCACTGAAATAGGGATAGGCGAAAGCCGGATGGCCGTGAATGGAAATGGTCAGTACATCGGACCGTTCATAAAATATCTCCTGCTGGCCGTTGCCGTGGTGATAGTCAATATCAAGCATGACGATCTTTCCGTATGTGCTAAGGTATTGTGCGGCGATTGCCGCCGAGTTGAAGTAGCAGAAGCCGCCGAACGAGCCTGGCTCCGCATGGTGTCCGGGGGGCCGTACAAGTGCATATGCAAGGCGGTACCCTTCGAGAAGCTGTTTTGCCGCAGTAAGCGAACAGTCGACCGCCCTTTTGGCCGCGATAAACGCATTGCCGTTTATCGGCGTGAACGTATCGATGCAGTAGTACCCGGCACGAACGGGCAGCACTTTGGGAGGTCGAGTCCTGTTGCGGATGGGAAAGACATACGGGTATACGGATGTCCCCGGCTCCATATTGACGCATACCTTTTTCAGATAGTCGACATATCCGTTGTCGTGGACCGACCTGATGCGGTTTTCCGAGAAGTGACGCGGCGGGATCTTCTGAAAAAGGTCCGTCTGGTCGATCTCGTGAATTATGGTGTCTATGCGCACCGGCGACTCGACGTACCCGCGCTCCTCTACATGGTGTATCCAGTGCCGGTCGTTGATCACGAGCATGATCCGCCTGTCGACGGGTATGGTGCGCTTGACGGGGACGGGAGGCTTCTTTACATAAAGCGGTTTTCTCAACCGTACCGGGTCGTCCTTGAAAGACTCGACTACCATTTCTACGTAGTCGGGCGGGCATACACCTTTGTACTTGCGTTCCAGGATAGCGCGGACGATCTCCTGCGCCTTATCGCGGGAAAGCTCGATGTCCTGTCCCAGGTCGTCGAAGACAAGGTAGGGAGGATTATCGTCGCCCGGCTTGAGAGGGGTCTCATAGGCGGTATTGATGATGGGACGTGCACCGTACCTTTCGTAAAAGCGCAGCCGTGCTGCGTTCTGCTTCCTGACATCGGGATTGCGGCTCAGTTTAGGCGTATCGGGAAGACATTCGAAGAACATGCCGACGGTGTTAAGGTCGAGCGCCTCTTCACGCACTCTTTCATACAGTGCTCCGCCGATCCCCCCACCTGTCTTATGTATACCGGCTGACAGGTAATCGAGGTAACAAAACCCTATGAATGGCTCATGGAACAGGAGGGCAAAACCGTTCACGCGCCCTCTTGCCCCCTCGGAAACGAACAGGATGGAGCGGAACCGGTACTTCATGGGATCTCGAAGCTGTTCAGGCAGCTTGGCGATATCCCTTTTCGACACTAGGGGGAAATGTGTGCGCAAAATGGTCAGGACCTGTTCTATAGCATCTTTATTGGCAGGTGTGACATCGTCGTATACTCTACGAATGCGAAACATAAATCACTCTCTTTACAAATTATAGTGTCGTTCCCGACAGCGTTCAATGGTTACAATACCGGATATTGTAAAATATTTTTATAGCGGGTTCGCCTGCGGTGAATGATGGCGTTACGGAAGCTTTTTCCGCATAATTACCTTGTCATCGCCCGGAGAATAGAAGTCCGGAATGCGGCTGATTATCTCATATCCTTTTCCAAGGTAAAAACGCCTGGTCTTTTCATAGCCGGGCGTGCCCGACGTCTCTATAAGCGACAACCTTGCTGCCGCTTTTTTCATATCTGCTTCGGCAAACTGAATGAGCGCACTCCCGATACCGTTGCCCTGCTGCTCAGGTGCGACCGCCATCCAGTATATGTCCCAGGTACCGCTGGTAAGGGGAGTCGGCCCCCAGCATATATATCCATAGACGGTTGTACCTGCTTCGGCTACTGCAGCATAGTAGCCGGAACGGGCAGGGTCGCCGAGGTAGCTATCGATAACCTCTTCGGCGACTATCACTTCTTCGGGCCTGAATTCGGGTGTTATCTTCAGCAATGCCATGATGGCGCGCTTGTCTTTCTTTGTCATGGTCCGTATATGTACAGTCAATTTTTACGCTCCTCAAGAGCGAGTTGTGCGATCTTCTCTATGAATTGGGCGTAAAGCATTCCCGCCGCTTCTGCCTGATGCTGCGCGCCGGAACCGGGAGAGATATCCGGATTGGGATTGACCTCGATTACATTCACCAGTCCTTCACGGTCCATACGCATATCCACTCTGGCGTAGCCTCTGCAACCAGCCAGGCGGAATGCAGACAGCGCCGTATCGGCCAGACGTTCCCGCAGTCCGTTATCGACAGGTGCAGGACAAATCGTCCGTGTATTTTGAAAATAAATGCTCTCGTTTTCCCATTTTGCCGCAAAGGTGAGTATTTCCGGCATATCCGGCGGCAACGTGTAGAGGATCTCCGATACCGGCAATACGGTATACGTCGAATTTCCAAGCACTGTGGCATTATATTCATTGCCGTCCAGAAACACTTCTACGAGAGCGTCGTCTCCGTAGCGTTCGCATATATCATTCACCTGTTTTGCCAGCGCGGCAGGACCGTAGACAAGGCTGTCGGGCGACATACCGTGGCTTGCGTCCTCACTGCGCGGTTTGACAATGCAGGGATAACCGAGATGGAACGTATGTAAAATATGAGGATTGAGCAACTGGTAGTCGGGTGTCGGTACTCCGGAGGCTTTCAGTATTTCCTTTACCCGCGCCTTATCAAGCGCAAGTTTGAGCGCAGTACCGGGGCAACCGGTGAAGGGAATGCCTCTTGCCGTAATTGTGTCCGGAACGAGCGCCTCTGTTTCGGGAGTCCCCGGAAAGCCTTCGAAAAGGTTGAACACAAGGTCGGCATCGATATCCAGGAGTTTCTTTAAAGCAAGGTCCGGCGGCGGCATGAGCGGTAATTGTGTTACATGGTATCCAAGCTCATGAAGCGCTTTGTGTACCGCTTTTACGGCCTGGAGCACTCCCAGCACGGCACTGCTTTCACCAAAAGTGTCGTAATGAGACGGCGAAGGTTCGTTATATACCAGCGCTATGCGTGGATACATTGAGGATACCTCTCGAGGGCAGCATCCAGGACGTTGCCTATCAGTCCTTCGTGAGTCAGCCCCATTTTTATTGCCATGATGATAAGATCGCTGTATGTACCGAGCCCGGGCAGGGGATTTATTTCCAGGAAGTACGGTGTCCCGTCACGGCCAATCCTGAAATCTATACGCGCGAAATCGCGGCAGCCGAGCGTGTTGAATACGTTGAGGCTGTATGCTTTTATCCTGTCCAGTACCGCTTTATCGAGAAGCGCAGGACACTCGTAATCTACGAGTTTTTTCCAGTCGCGTTTTACTTCCAGCGAGTAGACGAAAGGCCGGTCTTTTTGTCGTGGAATGATACGCATTATTCCCGCGATATATGCCGGGGAATTGCCGACGATGCCGACCGTAACTTCATCTCCTTCGATGAACTCTTCGAGCATTACCGGCTGGTTGTAGCTTTCGAGAAGGTTTTCAACCGTATCGATCACCTGGTGCGGCTCGTGTACCAGCGAATCGAGGCGAATACCCTTGCTGGACCCCTCGCAGGCGGGTTTGACGATTGCCGGAAAGGGGAAGGAGTTCACCAGTGAACGGTACATCTCTTCTCTGTTGCGGATTGTACGCGATTTAGGCGTGCGTACTCCTGCCTCTTCTACCAGCTTTTTAGTGAGAGGCTTGTCAAGGCACAGGGCAAGGCAATACGGGTCCGAGCCGGAATAAGGGATGTGCAACATCTCCAGGACAGCAGGTACCTGCGATTCCCTGCTCCTGTAATTGCCTCTTCCCTCGGAGATGTTGAAAACGAAATCGACACGTGTGCCGAGTATGTTATTGAGAAACTCGGTGCCGCCGCCGAGCATGGCGACCTGATGTCCCTTTGAGCGGAGAGCGGAGGCGATAATGTCCACCGTCTCCGGTATATCATATTCTTCAAGTGCATCATCAGCGGCGGACTGCTCAGCCTGTACGCTGTCCTTGAGGTCATATGCTAAACCAATATACACGGGTTCTGCTCCTTCATAATCGATAGTTGTCCTATACCAGAATACCGGCTGCCCCGGGTGTTACCGTTTCAGGTACTTTTTGGCCTGTAACATGCGCAGTATTACCATTTTTGTGCTTTGTATTGTCCGGGTTCCGGTAGTGGAATATCCGGTTCTGATAGTTCCTCAGCACCATTTCCTGTCTGGTATGGATGAGTACATAATTCGGCTGCATCGGGATTTTTCCGCCGCCGTCGGGTAGGTCGATAACATATAACGGTATCGACAGGCCGGATGTACGGCCGCGCATACCTTCTATTATATTCATGCCCGTTTCTACAGGTGTGCGCAGGTGTTCCGTGCCCTGTACCTCATCGCACTGGAAGAGGTAGTACGGGCGTACCTTCATTTTCAGCAGCCCCTGGCAAAGTTTAAGCTGTGTTTCTACGTTATCGTTAATGCCGCGCAGCAGTACCGACTGGTTATTTACCGGCACTCCGCTCCTCAGAAGTCGGTCGCATGCCCGCGCTGATTCGGCAGTTATCTCGCGTGGATGGTTAAAATGAGTGTTCAACCATATCGGTCCGTAATTGGACAACATGTTGCATAGCTCATCGTCGATACGTTGCGGAAGCACAACGGGGAACCTTGTCCCGATACGGATTACCTCGACGTGTTGTATCGCCCTGAGTCGGGAGATAATGCTCTCCAGGTGCTGGGTCGAAAGGGTGAGCGGGTCTCCGCCGGAGATTATCACATCCCTTACCGCATTATGATGCCGGATATAGTCAAGCATCGCATCGATCTCGGCCGGTGTACGTGTCCAGCTTCCATGTTGCCATTCCCGTTTGCGCGTGCAATGACGGCAGAGCATGGGGCAGATGTCCGTGAGTACCATCAGTACCCTGTCGGGATAGCGATGGACGAGTCCGGGCACTACCGAATCTCTTTTTTCTTCCAGCGGGTCCTCACACCCTATCATTCCCATAGTCACTTCAAGTATAGAAGGTATCGACTGCTTCCTGACCGGGTCTTCCGGATTGTTAAGGTCGATCTGTGACAGGTAATACGGGGTTACTGCGAAAGGGTACCGTTGTGTGACGAGCTTCAGTTGTGCCTTTTCTTTGGTAGAGAGAGGGATAAATCTGGAGAGTTCATCTATAGAGGTAATTCTGTTTTTGAAATGCCATTTCCAGTTGTTCCAGTCACTGTCCGGAACGTGTTCGAAAGATTTATGCCTGTGATTGAAACGTAAACTTGGAGGTTCTTCCTCTTTATTATTTACTATGGCCGATCCACCTGGAGGTTCCGTTTCTTTGTCGCCTTCATCGTGGAACGAAATGGTGCTTTTTTCTTGTAAATCTACGGTTCGGTCGTGAGCCACCATTGTTCCTGTTTTCATCCTTCTGTTATCTCCTTTAACTATTGAATTCTGTATATTTTCTGATAACAACAGGTGTCGCGCCGCGAAAACGATGTCATGGGGCTCACCATTTTCCGGTGTTGACAACTGTTAGTAATGATATCCTTTTCCTGAGTCTATATACATGAATAATACTTCACTAAAAATGAATTATACACTATGCTATATGATTGTCAATATTTTTTTTGTGTCCTGTTGAATCTGCGGGTGTAAAAATGGAAAAATTTTTATAAAAAATTTTTAAACTATTATGGCGGGATGGGGATATATCGTTCGTTTTAGAACGATAACGTTCGGATAAACACTGGAAAAGGTGCTGTAATACTCTTGTTTGCAAACGTCTGCTGTATTTTTACAGCAGTGTGAAAGCCTCTGATTTCACCTTTTGCCCTTTCGACCTCATCGCAATTATGTTACCATAATAATCAGGCTGACTTTCTTTAAAGATTTATGCCGGAGCACAAAACCCAATCTATTGCGAGGAGTTTATGGAATCATTCACAGTAGAAGCAGTAATGGACGGCAATACCTTCGAAGTGTCCCCGAAATGGCAATATGAAGGCCTTACCGGCGATCTCGTCGAAGCGACAGGGTATTTTCCTCCGAAGAGCGGAAAGGGGGGAATGTCCGCCGATCAGAAGTTATCAATTCTTATCCACAATAAAAAAATTGAGCTGGGGACACCGCAGGGAGTACAACGTAATAGGCTTGTCTGCGAAGTATATTTTCGTGGTGTAAACCTGGCAGACTATTTTCCCGAATACCGGAAACGACCCGGAGATGAGGGGGAGCGGGAAAACGAAGAGGATCAGGAAAACGAACAGGACGTAACCGTCGAAGGGCAGGGTGAGATTGGGGATCGTGAAGAAGAGCGGGATATATAATATCAGCCGTTTACATCTACATAATGCCAATTGTAAGATTTCCGGAATGCATATATAGAAGTCTGTATTTGCCGTTCATTTAATATACTTTTTTTCTGACGAGCCAGACGAGAATACCCACAGTAATGAGCGCCAGTCCGACAATGGACGTGATTATAACGCTCCAGACCGGTATCGTGGATACATTGAGGCGTTTAATCAATATGCCCAAGAGCGCCCAGTCGATGACCAGCGCATAAAAGATATCCTTTCTTCTGATAAGGACGACGAGAGTGATGACGATAGCCACGATGATGACGAGCACAGCCCAAAACTGATCGCCGGGTACCAGGCCTTTCAGGCCGAAATCGACAAGAAGGGCGGTGACGTTAGCAATCGTCGCTACCGTTATCCAGCCCATGTAGACGCTGAAAGCAAGATGCACCATATATTTTTCCTTATTTGTGGTGTCCTGTTTTCCTATCTTCAACCGGGTATATATCGCAATGAGCGAGCCGAGAAGCACCAGCATGAGAATGAGGGAAAGAGGGACGATTTTATAGTGCCATGCAAATATCCATCCTGCATTGGCGATGCAGGAAATGAAGAAATATATACCTATATGCTCGGTGAACGTGTATCCGGACGGGTCCTTTTTTAAAACAGAAACGAACTGGTATATGACAAAAACGGCAAGCAGAATGTAGATGACTCCCCATACTGAAAATGTAAGTCCGGCAGGGACGAAGAGATTGGGATACCTGTCAGACAGCTCGCCTGTGGTTACACCATTGATCGGGAGGGCGTTTGCCAGCGCATTTACCGTGATCACACCGAGATATCCGAGGATATTAAGGATGGAAAAAGTCAGGCAAGACTTGTATCTGTTCATATACATTTTCTCCTGACTACTTTTTTATATTCAAGATAGCTGCAAATTTATACTCTCTACCTCTCTATACTGTAGCATAAAAATATACGCATGTATACAATATGTCCCTGATATTATTTTATAGTAGTTATTTCAGCTTCTCCGGATATAATAACGATGGCACTATGTCTCAATGTTAAGATTATTTGGTAAGCTATGAATTCAATGATCCGAGGAAATTGGGAAAACACGTATAAATACTGTTACACATGGATAGGTTGAGATAAAGAAAGACTTTCCGTATTCATTATACGGAAAGTCTTTCAGTTGAAGATTCCAATTGTATATTTTTTAGCGGTGTGTTTGTTTCTTTTTAACCGTTATTTCTTTTTTTTCGGGGTGCTTTTTCCTTTGGTTTCTTTTTTCTTGAGCACATTTTTATCGAAATCCCTGATATTCTCTTTTACCTTATCAGGGTCGCGCCACGATTGGGTTAACGTTTTCTCCCATGCTTTTCTGTCTGCCTCTGCTCTCTCCTTTGCTCTTTTGAGGGCATCATACAATTCCTGGCGGACCGGTAGTCCTTGCGATTCCTGCCTGATTCTCAGGTTATCAAGGGCTCTGGGAGTGCGTGCCATGCCTTTTCCTTCAGATCGCTCACCATGTTTGTCCAGGTCTACAGGATCGTCTACCGAGCGGGAACCGGGATGGGCGAGCACCCATGTGTCTTCGCATGCTGTCGTGTACCCCTGAAGGTCCATGGTATGATGTACTGCATGTTTGATATTGATAAGGGAAGTGAACGCGAGTCTTTCGTTGTCGGCAACCCTATCAGCGTAGGCAAGCGTCTCTCTTTCGAGCGTCTCGTAGTCCGGGAAGATCCTGTTTACGAAATGATAGTCATAACATTCCCGGGCGGATAAAGCTCTATGCTCATACAGGATTTCCAGAGTTTTACGGGGGCCGAAGTCCCATGTTGCGGGATCGCACTGGTTCACTTCGACCATGAATATGGCGTCTTCGGACGCAAATACGACATCCATTACGCCTGCAAGGAAGAAACCGCCCCAGAGACAGTAGCCATGTACCATTGAAATAGTCGGTTTTGGAATTTTATGAAACTTATATACGTGCATTTTATTTAAAAAATACTGGTGCTGTTTGTCATAGGCGCGCCAGACTTCTTTTTCAGAACCATAGTCTTTAATCAATTGTTCCGGCGTTCTTCTGTCGGCAAGCATCGGTGCAGACTCGGGAGTAAGCCCGAAGGCATCATGGCCGGCACAAAAACACGATCCCGCGCCGGAAATAACAAGAACTCTGCAGGACTTATCAGCGGAAAAACGGTCAACGGCATGCTCTATCTCACCATACATCGGATGGCTGATAGCATTCCTGTACTGCGGCCTGTTGAGTATAATGCGGGCTATCCGGCCCGGCTGGTAAATAATACCTTTATAATCCCCTTTTTGTTCCATGTAAGTTCTCCTTTAAATCATAATTAAGTGCGACAATAATTTTACCTGCAAGAAAACAGAGTAATAATGGCTTTAACAAATATAATGATACCCAATTTTATTTTAATATATACGGTTGTTACTACGAGAAAATAATTTAACGAGCGTGAAACAGGTTAACGGCTGAAATATTCTATTAATTATTTTAAAGGTAAATGAGTAATAATGTCTACTTAGTATATATTGAATGAGCGAATATTTCCACTTGAACGCATATTAACGTTAATTGTCCACGTCCTTACTATTATGCCTCATGAGGACGTTATGAGACAATTTACGTGTGACATTTTTGCTATGTCGGGTTGATCTGTATCCGGTGAAGTCCGGCTGTATAATGATCGTATTGACAACAAAGTGTTTTTATTGTAGCATGCAAATGAAAACAATTTTCAATTGGCAAAGTAAAATGACAGTACGAAAAGCTACGAATATATTAAGGCGGAACGGGTACAAAATGACACCGCAACGCCGTATTTTACTGGAGCGTATTATGCAGAGCCATGAACATTTTACACCGGCGACGCTTCATGAACGGGTAAGCCGTGATACACCGGGCATAGGACTCGTCACGGTCTACCGCACCGTCGAGCTTCTATCACGATTAGGTTTACTCTGCTGTGTCTACGGGGAAGGGAATAACAGGAGCTATGTGATGCGCAGGCCTGAATCGCATCATCATCACCTTATATGTTCCGGTTGTGGAAAGGTTGTTGAGTTTATGGACTGCGATATCACGGGTTTGGAAGAGAAGCTTTCAAAGAGAACGGGGTTCCGGATCGAAAACCATTTTCTGGAAGTACGGGGAATATGTCCTGCCTGTATGGATAGTGTGCTTTCTCATGCACAGGGAGAGTAAGCAGTAAGTATAGAAACGAAAACGTTATTGCCGGGTCATGATGATGGTAGTACGGAAAACGGCGCAGCAATCAGTATATTCACCGGTTATGATGTAGGTGACAAATGGAACACAAATATTTATTGGAAATAAAAAATGTGTCGGTGTCCTATAACGGCGTTTCCATACTCGAAGATATCAATCTGAAGGTCGAGAATGGTGATTTTCTGGGTATTATAGGTCCTAACGGCGGCGGAAAAACGACGCTTCTTAAAGTAATGCTCGGCCTGGTCGAACCTGATCGCGGTGAGGTGCTTGTATTCGGCAAGTCGCCCAGGGAAGCACGTCACCGGATGGGATATGTTCCGCAGCATGCCCTCTTCGATAGCGATTTTCCGATCGCAGTATGGGATGTAGTGCTCATGGGACGGTATGGAAAAGCCGGACTTTTCAAACGTTATGATGAAGAGGATAGAAGAGTTGCCCGGAATGCGCTGGAAAAAGTCGGTATGTTCGAGCATAGAGATAATCAGATAGGACAGCTTTCGGGTGGCGAGCTACAACGTGTGTTTATCGCAAGGGCTCTGGTAACCGAACCGCAGTTGCTGCTTCTGGACGAACCTACTGCGAGCGTTGATCCATCTATGCAGGCTGAGTTTTATGAAATACTGGAAGGGCTAAAACAGCAAATGGGTATTGTCATGGTATCTCACGATATCGGTGCGGTTTCCATATATGTCGATAAAATTGCGTGCCTCAACCGCCAGCTTTATTATCACGGTACCAAAGAGATCAGTGCGGAAGTGCTTGAAGCTACATATAAGTGTCCTGTACAGATGATCACGCATGGTTCTGTACCGCACCGTGTATTAAAGGAACATTGATATCTATGCTTGACCTGTTACACTATCAATTCATTCAGAATGCTCTTTTTGCCGGTCTGCTCGCTTCGATCGCGTGCGGTATTGTCGGCGTTTACATTGTGACGAAAAAGATTGTCTTTATCAGCGGAGGGATAGCTCACGCTTCTTTTGGCGGGATCGGGTTGGGATATTTTCTGGGCATAAGTCCTGTTCTGGGAGCGATGTGTTTCACCTTGATTTCTGCGTTGAGCATAGGATTTATCTCACGAAGAACGAAATTACCGGAAGATACCGCAATCGGTATACTCTGGGCTATGGGCATGTCGATTGGTATTGTCTTTATCGGACTGACTCCCGGTTATGCCCCCGACCTTTTCAGCTATCTTTTCGGCAACATTCTCACGGTGCCCACTTCCGATCTTTTTCTCATGCTTGTCCTGGATGCAGCTATCGCAATAATAGTGATCGCTCTTTTCAAGGAATTGCTCGCGCTTTCTTTCGATGAAGAATTCGGAAGAGTAGTAGGTGTGCCGGTAGAAGTGCTCTATTTACTGCTTCTGTGCATGATCGCATTCACTGTGGTGATACTTCTCAGGGTAGTAGGTATGATCCTTATTATTGCGCTTATTACTATTCCAGCAGCAATCGCCAAACAGCTGACTTATAACATACGCAAGATGATGATACTTGCAATACTCATCGGTATAGTGCTCACTTTCGGTGGGATCTGTCTTTCATATGTATTGAACCTGGCTTCCGGCGCAACCATTGTCCTGTTCGGAGGAGTTGTATTCTTTATTTTCTCCGGGGTGTTGAGGATCCGAAGGAAAAGAGCGGCATGATCGGTTGTGCCTGAATATTGGAAGCGGTATGTGCCTGTGATTTGGCGGGATGCATTGATTAATATGGAATCTTCAGAGCGACCGGCAAAGATCATCGAAGTGTAAAGGTGTGCTTTGTTTTATTCCAGTCTCGATTTCCTTCACAAGTTGTACGATCCTGTCATTTATCGGAGTGGGTATATGATACTGTTTGCCATAACGTGTAATATATCCGTTAAGGAAGTCTATTTCTGTAGGTCTGCCGCGTTTAAGCGACATTAGATTGGATGACATAACATTTTTTCGTTGATGCCCGATGAGGCAGAGGACAATATGTCGCTTTATATCGGGGAAAAAGCCTCTACCTCGTAAAAAACTGTAATAGTCGATCGTTCCTCCGAATTTTTCCACCTTGATACCCATTGCATCAGCTACAGCGATGCCTTCTCTTATGACTTCGATGAATGTATTCCGTGCTTTTTTTATAGAGAGCATGTCTCCGAGATACAGGCCGCTTATCGCCCCGAGCGATGCGTTGCACGAGTTTATGAGTAATTTGGCATACAGGTCCCCATCTATATTTTTCGAGATCCTTACCGGCGCCACGTGGTTTAATATATGTTCAAGTACATGTAATCTATCGTCAGGTCTGTTGCCGGGTGTACCCAGTACGAAGTTACCTTGCGAGGTCATGCGAATTTCTCCGGGATCGAGCATTGTCGCACCCCATTCCACAATACAGAAAAAGGTCCGTTCGATACCAACTGTGTCAGCAACGGAAAATTGTTCCATTCCATTTTGCATGGTTATCACCTGTGTATCTTTATGCAGGAGATGACGTATTTCCTGTGCAGTAGCGAGCATATCATTCGCCTTTGTGGCAAGAAAAACCATGTCTTTCGGGGACCTCATGTCTTTTGCCCTGGAAACAGCAGGAACTGGTATTTTGTAGTTTCCACGGATACCTGATATACGCAGTCCGTCATTTTTTATTTTGTCGGCCAGCGTTGTCGAGTTGCAGGCTACTTCCACATTGTATCCTGCATTTACCAGTGCGGCTGCGGTGATTCCACCGACGGCACCTGCACCTATTATTGCGATTTTACTTTCCTGTCCGGTCATATAAAAAAAGTTCCTATATGACGCGCATCATAAGGAGGTATTTGAGCTTTGTCAAGACTGTGAAATAAACTTTTTTACAGATAAACAGTTCAAGTATATAATGAAATTGGTTATACTGAAGGTATAACCGGATTTTAATAGTAAGATGTTGAGAGATTCGGCAATAAAATATGCGCTCTGCGGTGTACTGATACTCGCAGTGTTGCTCCCGGGATGTATCGATGTAGGGCAGATCAATGACCTTGTATCCCGCAGGACATCGACCCAGGTAGAGGTGTCCCGTCTTATCGTGATAGGGGAACCGGTGGGTCCGGCAAAGGGGAAGATCGGGGAAAAACTTACCTTTTCGTTGCCGGTGGAATCAAAAGTCCAGGGCCAGAATATATATGAGTTCGATTGGGGTGACGGGAGTATAAGTCAAACGGATTCAATCAGAGAATCGCACGTCTATGAGAGCACGGGAGTATTCATTATCAGGGCGAAAGCAAAGTGCGGCGAAATTGAATCCGATATGTCGCCCGGCAAAATGGTGGTCATCGGTAAAGTAGTACTTTCAAGGACACCTGTCAATTTGCCGGAACATGCTATGTGCTACATCACACCCGATGCAAAAGAAGTGAAGGAAAAGACGGAGGAGATACTCTCGTCGACGTGGCGTAAGCCTTACAGTGATTTTGCTGCGATTAGAGAATGGGTATCCACACAGATAAAGTATCAATATGATTCAAAGGTCTACGGAGTAAACGATTACTGGCAATTGCCGGTTGAAACGCTTGAGCTCGGTACCGGTGATTGTGAGGACGTTGCCATCCTGTTTTGCAGTATGCTCAGATCGAGCGGTGTAAGCGAAAACAATGTATTTGTTGCGGTTGGAAGCGATGCTACCAGTAGTACTGCCCACGCATATTTGTTTGAGCACTGTACTTCGGGCGTCTGGAAAGTGATGGAGCCTCAGATCGATCCTCTTACTTCATCGATGACCCTTCAACTGGTGGATATGGTGTCTACGTATGATTATTCCGATGACATACTTTGTTTTAACGATAAATATTATTTCCGGGGTTCTCCTGCTCTTCCTCAGGGCATGTACGAAGTTGAACTAATGAATAGTTTCTGGCCTATTGTGGCGGGGGCATCAGTGGAATTTGCGCATGAGTTAAACGCCGGTGACATGATTAAAGGCCAGATAAAATGGCATGGCGATGACAGGTTTATGTTCCCGTGGACGCTTGATATTTACGGGCCTGATGGAGATATTGTGCTTGCATGGGAAGGGAAAGACCTTGAACATGACTTTACATTTCCGATTAATAAGCAGGGTATCTACAGGGTTAAAGTAATAAAACGGGACTATGTGCCGCGTTGCCTGAGGATAACCCTGGAACCGTCTGACTGGAAAAAATACCTCCAATAAACATACGAATGTATTATCCCTGTATTACTCTCGTATGTCCGGCTTTCATCGCTTTTTCAGGGCTGCATTTTAAAAAAAATTGGCATGAGTAAGTACTCTCAAGTATAATTGTACATATTTTACGGAATTTTATAGCGGCGGATTGATTATGAAATCAGAAAAGACTGAAATGAAACTGGAAACGATGAGGCATTCCATTGCGCATATCATGGCGGAGGCTATACAGACGATGTTTCCCGACGCCAGGTTCGGTATAGGTCCATCTATTGATAACGGGTTTTATTATGATTTCGAGTTGCCCAGAACGCTCGTGCCTGATGATTTGCCTGTTATTGAAAAATCGATGCGCGATATAATAACCGCCGATATTCCGTTTGTCCGGGAAGAGGTCGACAGGAAAAAGGCTCTGCAATTATTCGAAAATCAACCGTATAAGCTGGAGCTTATCGAAGAACTGCCTGATGATCAGATGTCGGTATACCGGCAGGGGACATTTACTGACCTGTGCAAAGGACCTCACGTACAATCGACCGGAGAAATATCAGACGCGTTCAAGCTTACCAGTATCGCGGGGGCTTACTGGCGAGGCGATGAAAAACGCCCCATGTTGCAGAGGATATACGGCGTTGCATTTGAAACAAAGGCTGAGCTCGAAAATTATTTATTGCAGCTTGAAGAGGCTGCCAGAAGGGACCATAGGAAATTAGGCAGGGAGCTTGATCTATATAGTCTTCAAGATGATGCCGGACCGGGGCTTGTACACTGGCATCCTAAAGGGGCCCGTATACGTAATATCATAGAGGACTTCTGGAGGAAGGAACATTATAAGCGGGGCTATGATATCCTTTACACTCCTCATATTGCCAAAATAGAGCAATGGAAAACAAGCGGTCACTGGGACTTTTATCGGGAAAACCTGTACTCACCTATGGATATCGACGGGCAGGACTATATTATCAAGCCGATGAACTGCATAGGGCATATTTTAATCTATAAGTCGCAGTTACGCAGCTATCGTAGTTTACCTTTGCGTTTCGGAGAACTCGGTACTGTGTACCGGTACGAACGGTCCGGCGTTTTACACGGCCTGGCCCGCGTAAGAGGATTCACTCAGGATGATGCGCATATCTTCTGCCGTCCGGACCAGCTTGAAGATGAAGTGACCAATGTAGTTCAACTGGCTATTTTTATGATGAAGACATTTGGCTTCGACGATTATGAAATGATGTTATCCACCCGTCCGGAGAAGGCTACCGGTACAGTGGAAGCATGGGAACAGGCAACAGGATGTTTAAGGACAGTCCTTGAAAAGCTTGAAATTAACTACACTATCGATCCGGGCGAAGGAGTGTTTTACGGACCGAAGATAGATGTAAAAATAAAAGATGCCCTGGGCAGATTGTGGCAGGGCCCGACCGTTCAGGTCGATTTTCAGTTGCCGCTTAGATTCGATGTAAAGTATGTGGGCGAAGATGGAGCGGAACACCAAACGGTGATGGTACACCGGACTGTACTGGGAAGTATGGAAAGGTTTATGGCTTGTCTCGTCGAGCAATATGCAGGTGCTTTTCCTGTGTGGCTGGCGCCTGTACAGGTAGTCGTTATACCGATAGCAGACAGGCATATGGAATATGCCGGAAAAATAAAAGATAAATTGTCTGACCATGATATACGCGTTCATCTCGATGATCGTTCAGAACGGATGAATTTGAAGATAAGAGAAGCCCAGTTGCAAAAGATACCTTATATGATTGTGATCGGGGACAAAGAACAGAATGATTCGACAGTTTCAGTGAGGTTAAGGAACGGAGAAGACCTTGGCGCGATGAAGTTATCTGAATGCATTCAGCGCATAGAAACGGCGGTGAAAAAGAAAAGCGTTACAGAGCTTTGATTTACTTTTGTGAATATGATATAGTTCTGAACGTGTAATTATCGATATATTGAATTTGAAAAGAGGTAAGGAAAGAGAACTGAAAGAAGTAAGAGTAAATAGACAAATCAGAGCCAAAGAAGTGAGGTTAATCGGTGAGGCGGGTGAGCAAATGGGAGTGATGCCGGTAATGCGCGCTTTACAACTTGCGGATGAGAGTAATCTCGATCTGGTAGAGGTCGCCCCCGGCTCTGAGCCGCCTGTATGCCGGCTGCTTGATTACGGCCGATATCGATATGATATGACCAAAAAGCAGAGAAAGGCGAGACAGGGGCAAAAAACCGGCATACTCAAAGAGATTCGTGTAAGACCCAGGGTCCAGGAACATGACCTTGAAACGAAAATAAAAGCAGCGAGAAAATTTTTAACAGATGGGGATAAAGTACGCTTCTTCGTAGTTTTCAGAGGGCGTGAGATAACGCATCCGGAGTTAGGTTTAAAAGCGTTACAGAAAGTAGCGGATAGCTTGAAGGACATAGCCGGAATAGATAGTTCGCCTTCCCTGGAAGGGCGTGTGATGAATGTAGTATTTATCCCGGTTTCTGCGAAAAAAGCGAAGACAGCTAAGGTAAAGGAGGAGGCATCAAGTGCCTAAACTGAAAACTCATAAAGGGGCTAAAAGCCGTTTTCATATAACGGGCAGCGGTAAAGTTATGCGGGTGAAAGGTGGCAAGAGCCATCTGAGACGTAAGAAACCATCCAGAGTAAAACGTCTCTATGATGAAACCATTTTGCTGCATCCCGCAAACAACAAACGGCTTAAAAAGCTTTTACCATACGGGTTGAAATAAGCCAGGAGGAAAGGATTGCCAAGAGTTAAAGGTGGAGTAGTTACTCGTCGAAGACATAAGAAGATTTTGAAACTAACTCGCGGTCATCGGGCTACGAGCCACGCGATATACCGACGTGCACATGAATCGATGTTGCATGCGCTCCATTATTCATATGCTCACAGACGGGAGCGAAAAGGCGACATGAGAAGGCTGTGGATTACACGCATTAACGCGGGTGCCCGTGCCGGAGGCCTTACATACAATCAGTTTATCAATGGTTTAAAACTGGCTGATGTGGAAATCAATCGAAAGATGCTTGCCGATATGGCAGTGAATGACCCCGCAGGGTTTTCCCGGCTGGTGTCTGTAGCTTCGGACGCTCGCAATACCGCACAATCTTCATAATATACGATTATGCAAGACCAGATAGAATCGCTTTCCGTTAAAGCACTCGCCGAATTAGACGAAGTAGACGGTCCTGATAAGCTCGAACAGTGGCGCGTACATTACCTGGGCAGAAAAAGTGAACTGGTACAGTACCTGCGCTCACTCTCCGATGTCCCCATAGAACAGCGGCGTGTTATAGGGGCACGGGCAAATGAAATAAAGCAGAACTTTGAAGAGAAGCTGCAAGAAAAAAAGCTGGTTCTCGAAAAAGGACTGTTGAATGCTTTACATGAAAAACGTCTTGATGTTACCATGCCCGGAAAACAGGTCCCGCTCGGTAGGCTGCATATCACCACACAAATTATCAATGAGATATGCGACGTATTTCGCGATATGGGCTTCAAGGTGGCTGAAGGTCCTGAGGTTGAGTGGGAATATTATAATTTTGAAGCTCTTAATATGCCGATAGGGCATCCTGCCCGGGATAATTTCCAGACTCTATGGGTGGATAGCGATGCAAATCGATCGGGCAATTCCATGTTACTGCGTACGCATACGTCACCGGTGCAGATACGTGTCATGGAAAAAACGGCACCGCCTATCAGAATAGTTGCGCCGGGTAAAGCATATCGCTATGAAGCTACCGATGCTACACATGAATGGATGTTTCATCAGGTAGAGGGACTGGCTGTTGACAAAAATATTACTATGGCTGATTTAAAAGGAACGTTATTCGAGTTTGCGCGACGTTTGTTCGGACGTGACCGTAAGTTCCGGTTTCGCGTCGATTATTTTCCTTTTGTAGAGCCGGGTGGAGAACTCGCCATAGATTGTTTTATGTGTAAGGGCGCAGGGTGCCGTCTCTGCAGTTATAGCGGTTGGCTTGAGATACTGGGCTGTGGAATGGTGCATCCCGAAGTTCTCCGTTACGGCAATGTTGACCCTGATATATACTCCGGTTATGCGTTCGGTATGGGTGTGGAACGGGTAGCCATACTACGTTATGGAATAGAGGATATCAGGCTTTTTTATAGTAATGACCTCCGCTTCTTGAAGCAATTCTAGAAGCAGGATTAAGGTCAGTCTATATACAATATTTTTTCAAGGAATAATGTATGAAGGTCCCACTTAGCTGGCTTCGTGACTATGTCGATGTTACCGTCCCTGTCGAGGAACTGGCCGGAAAGCTAACCATGGCCGGACTCGAAGTATCGGACATACAGAAGATTGGCAGTAATCTGGAGAGTGTCGTTGTCGCTCAAATTATCGCTGTTAATCCCCATCCGAATGCTGACCGGTTAAGGCTGGCAACGGTGGACATCGGTGACCGGCAAATAACGGTGGTCTGCGGTGCACCGAATCTGGTTATAGGCGATAAAGTCCCTTTTGCCCCCGTTGGAGCGATGCTTCTGGACGGACATACGGGCAAACAAATGGAACTGAAACCGGCGAAGATTCGCGGAGTGCTCTCCGAAGGAATGATTTGCTCCGAGATGGAACTGGGAATATCAGATAACCACGAAGGCATTCTGGTAATGTCTCCCGATGCGGTCGCAGGTGCTCCTCTTTCCGATTATATCGGAGACGTGGTGCTGGATATAGACGTTACTCCCAATCGACCTGATTGCCTGTCTATTATAGGTGTTGCCAGAGAAGTTGCCGCTCTGATTGAAAGTAGACTGCATATACCCGAAATAGAGTATCGGGAATCCGGCGATGAGATACAATCGCTTGCCTCAGTGGAAATAGCCGCCCCGGATTTGTGTCCGCGGTATTGCGCCAGTGTTTTAATGCACGTCCATATCGGACCGTCACCGGACTGGATGCAAAAGAGACTACTGGCATGCGGAATGAGGCCTATTAACAATGTTGTCGATGTTACCAATTACGTGATGATGGAGTATGGTCAACCGCTCCATGCGTTTGATTATGATGAGTTGAGCGGACGACAGATAATTGTACGGCGAGCGAACGATGGCGAGGTGATGACCACGCTGGACGGTATTGAGAGGTCACTGGACAGGGAATTCTTGCTCATTACCGATAAAGATCGTGCGGTGGCTATTGCCGGAGTCATGGGTGGAGAAAATTCCGAAGTAACACAATCGACGACAAAGGTATTAATTGAGTCAGCCACCTTTAATCAGGTAGCAATTCACCAGGAAAGCGTCAAGCTTAAACTGGTTACCGAAGCGTCCTTGCGTTTTGAGAAAGGGCTGAGCAGGGAATTACCGATGGTGGTGCTAAAAAGAGCAACTCAGCTCATGCAGGAGTTAACCGGTGCACAGGTGGCCAAAGGAGTACTGGACGTTTATCCCGGTAAAAAACAGGTAGAAACCGTGAGTTTTACCGGCAGGGATATAGAGCGATTGCTCGGTATGGAAGTTGAACTATCAAAAGCTGTCAAAGCACTTGAGCTACTCGGTTTTAATTGTGAAACGGAGGGCAGTTCAGGGAAGGTAAGCGTGAAAGTCCCCTGGTGGAGAACTGATGTATCGTGTGCTGCTGATCTTGTGGAGGAAGTGGCACGGATAATCGGTTATGATAATATTCCCGAGACTATGATGAGTTCACCGCTTCCTGTCTATGAACCGAGACCGGTTATCAATTTCAAACAGCAGATTCGTGAGATACTCATAAGTTGCGGATTGCAGGAGATTATCACTTATTCATTGACCAATCCGGAAATGTTAAAAAAGACCTCTGCAAACAACCGGCTTACCGGTCCCGAACCAATGAAGTTATCCAACCCTATGAGCAGGGAAATGGAGTATCTGAGGACTACATTACGGACAGGCATTTTTGCCACACTCGCGCGTAATCAGCGGTACCAGTTCAAAAGCATGAAGTTATTTGAGCTAGGGAGAGTTTATATTCCAAGGATTGGAGACCTGCCGGACGAAAAGGAAATAATCTGTATCGCGTTGAGCGGTCCGTCCGAAGAGCTTTTCTGGCGTGGCGGAGAACCGGAGGCCGTTGATTTCTTTGTAGCAAAAGGAATTGTCGAGACCCTGTTGTCGAAGCTTGGGCTGATTGCATCCTTCACACCTGCCGAAGATGATGGGCTTTCCCCTGCTGAAACAGCACATATTACTGTAAACGGTGTTTTAACAGGTATTATCGGGAAAGTACATCCGGTTGTTGCTACGCAATTCGACCTGTCGGACGTAGCTTACCTTATAGAGTTGGATATCGAGTCGCTTTTATCACTGGTCCAGAGTGTATACAGGTATAAGGCGGTAAACCGTTACCCCGGAATTATCAGAGATATCGCTGTTATTATTGATGAGAATATTACTTATCAGCAAGTCTACGATGTAATCATCGATTTTACACTGGTACGACAGGTAAATCTTTTCGATATGTATTCCGGTGAACAGGTGCCGGAGGGTAAAAAGTCGCTGGCATTCAGAATTATCTACCAATCCGATACCCGGACATTGGCAGATGAAGAGGTTGATAAAGTACAGGAACGTATTCTGGCCCGTCTAACCCAGGAACTGGGTGCTTCTTTAAGGGCCTGACCTATTCTTTTCCCGATTGGCTTGTTCAGCGATATATTAAAAAGTACGGTTTCGATGATACCGAAAAGTTTCTGGACTGGTGTAATCAGCCGCCCGATTTGTGTTTTTTTATCAACAAAGCTATAGCTTCGGAAAGT
>CAZAIO010000029.1:0-24075 GCA_964485235.1 uncultured Dehalococcoidales bacterium | reverse complement strand
CTATTACATATTTAATCTACTGGATTCCTGTAAAGAATTACGGGATTCAATCCCTGCAGAAATACGCTCTTTAAGTTCGAAGTATGTTCCCAGGTGGTTTAGCAGCTTAAAACGAAATCTCAGCCATTACTTCCCTGAATCAGGTGCGAAAGGTCCTGCTCTGGTAGCGTCGCAATATACCGGGGATATGCCTATTGATACCTTCCGGAACTATGTCCATCGGACGTTCCGAGATTTTATTCGATCACTTCAATAAATCATTACAGACCAAATGATTGCATCGATTATCCTGTAAAAAAGAAGGTCGGCTTATTAAAATCAGTTGCCCAATCTATTCTATTTCTGCTAACGTTTTTGCTAACATTTTGCTAACGAACTTTTTTTCAGCCCCCGTCAGCCAACATCACCACAGATACGAAATGACATTTGCTCATTGACCAGCGCAGCATCATTTTCTATGTGGTGTCATCGTGTTTCAGCTCGTTCTCAGAATTCGTAAATCGCCGGTCGCGAGTTCGAATCTCATCACTGGCTCCAATCAAATCACCATTACGCATTATAAAAGCAACTCACAGTATGGGATAGTATTTTTTCAGTTTCTTGAGTTTATCTATATCTACTATTTTTATACCGTCGTGATTTGATTCCAGGATACCGTCTTTTCTTAAATGGCTTGTGATCCTCGCTGTCGTTTCCCGTGTCAGTCCGCTTATACTCGTTATTTCTGCAAGTCTGAAATATATTTTTATACCGGATTTTTCATGTAGACCGGTCCTCTTCTTGACGACTATCTGAATCAGACGGGAGAACAGGGACAAAAAGCTGTCGATATTATTCGTGAATATAAGCCGTGATGTGTTTTTAATTGAATATTCTATAACGGTAATCGATTTTGAATAATACTTATAGGGTCATGTTTGATCTATTGAGTAAAGAATTGAATACCAGATTGGATTATAGTAGCATTAATAATTCAATCAACTGTTGTGAATAAGGAGGTTTACGATCTTGAACTATACTGTAATACAGGGACATGACCCTATGAGTGCCCTTTGCCGGATGGTGCTGGATACAAAATACGAGGATTTGCCTGACGAGGTCATCCGGTTTGCTAAATACCGGATACTGGATATCATGGGGATCACTATCGGTGGTTCGGCTATGGATGGTATTCCCGCCGTCGTTGATCTGGTTAAGGATAAAGCAGGGAAACAGGAGAGTTATATTCCCTTTTACGGGGGAAAAGTGCCGGCTTCAGAGGCTGCATTTGCCATAGGCCCTATGACACGTGCGATGGATATGGGTGATACACATCAGGAAGGGGGCCATTGCAGCGAATATATTTTTCCTGCTTTACTTGCAGCGACAGGGCTAACGGATCGCGTGTCCGGCAAAGATTTTATAACGGCTTTTGTGGTAGGGGGTGAGGTACTGGTACGAATTGGCGTGGCATTCAAGCTGGTGAGTAATGCAATACCGATGGGGCAGGACGGGGGGCACTATATATTCGGATGCATCGCTGCCATAGGAAAATTGCTCGGTCTGAGCCTTGAGGAACTGGAAAACGCGGAAGGTATAGGCCGGGGTATGACGCAACCGTACGATGCGGCAATGTTGAATCCTCCGACACATATGGTACGTATACATCACGGATTCGTCGGGCAGGACGCTGTAACTGCCTGTCTGCTGGCAAAAAGGGGAATCACAGGGCCCCGGAGCGAAGTGAGCGATATCCTGGTCGGTCGTTGCGGATATTTGAGTATGGCACGATGGCAAACTGAACCGGAATTGATCACAAAGGGACTGGGTACTCAGTGGGAAGTACAAAACATTGCCATGAAACCTAATCCGTCCTGCGGTTGTACGCATACTTCCATACAGGGAATGCTGGAACAGATGGCAGAGCATAATTTCGAAGGTAAGGATATTGCCGCTATCGATATTGACGTATCTCCTGTAATATGGACTGCGGTGTGTACGCCGAAGGAGAAGAGATGGAATCCCCAAACGGTCTTTGAGTGCCAGTTTAGCCTGCCTTATACCGTTGCATCGGCTGCTTTAGATAAAGATGTCTTTCTGAATTCTTATACCGTGGAAGCCAGAAAGCGCCCTGACGTCCGTGAATTGATGACCAGGATATCTGCAAAAGAGGACCCCGGTCTGTCATCGTTTTCAGTGAGATTGAATATCAAACTGAATGACGGAAGGGAATATTCCAAAGAATATGTTCATACGAAAGGGCATCCGGAGAAACCGTTTAGCGAGAAAGAACTAATCGCCAGGTTCAAAAAGTGCATTCCTTATTCAGCTACTAAACTGAATGATTCGTCTGTCGATTCCTTAATTCAGTCGGTCCTGAATCTGGAGAACGTTAACGATGTGACGGATAGTTTGATTCGTCCTTTATTGCCGGGTTGAACTATTGGTTTTATAAGTATGGTTGAACGAACGGCAACAGAGCATACTCTCTGAACAGGCTGCTCTATTTGCGGGAGATCACAGGGTAGAGGATACCGGCAAAATTTTTATTGCCCTAAATAAGCCTCTCTGACTTCTTCTCTATGCGACAGGTCCCTTGCCTCGCCCTGCAAAACGATGCTGCCTGTCTCAAGTACATATCCGCGATGAGCCAGTCCGAGGGCTAACTTCGCATTCTGTTCCACCAAAATAACGGTGATCCCTTTATCGTTAATAATACGTACGATCCTGCCTATTTCCTTGACGTTCATCGGTGAAAGCCCGAGAGACGGTTCATCCAGTAGAAGCAATATCGGATTGCTCATCAGGGCGCGGCCGACGGCGAGCATCTGCTGTTCTCCGCCGCTCAATGTTCTGGCCTTTTGTTTTAGCCGCTCTTTTAATATAGGAAAATGTGCGAATACCTGGTCGAGATTGTTATTTATCTGATGCCGGTCCTTCAGTAAATAAGCCCCCAGCCTTAGATTTTCCATTACGGTCATATTCGGGAAAAGCGCTTTTCTTTCCGGTACGTGCACGATTCCCTGTCTGACGATATCTTGCGGCGATTTACGGTCTATTCTCTCTCCCTGAAACCATATCTCTCCCGACCTGGGATTTTTCAATGCAGATATGGTCCTTAGAATGGTTGTTTTACCCGCTCCGTTATTGCCGATAATGGTGACTATCTCGCCCTGTTCAACATCAAGCGAAATACCCTTCAGGACTTCCGCCCCTCCATAATAGCACCGTAGATCATTGACTCTAAGTAATATCATCTTCTGTTCCAAGGTAAGCTTCGATTACAACCGGGTTGTTGCTGATATCTTTGGGTGTTCCCTCGGCAATCTTGGCACCATAGCTGATCACCACAATTCGATCGCAAAGGTTCATCACAGCCCGCATATTATGCTCGACCAGGATGGTGGTAATTCCTTTCTTGTTTTGCAGCATCCTTATTATCGAGAGCATTTCGGATACCTCCTGCCCGCTCATGCCCGATACAGGCTCATCGAGAAGCAGGAGTTCAGGATCGCTTGCTAAAGCCACAGCCATGCATAGAAGGCGCTGGTTTCCGTGTGACAGGTTAATCGCCAGTTCATCTGCTTTATTGTTCAGTCCTAACAGGGTTAAAATGCCCTCTGCTTTTTCGTGCATTTCCCTTTCCAGATTGCGGCTGTAACCACCATTTACAATGGAGCTCCAGAAACCGCGCCCGTCACGCATATGCATACCTATAAGTACGTTTTTGATTGCTGTTAAATTATAAAAAAGAATATTTCCCTGAAAGACGCGGGCTATTCCTTTCTTTGATATACGGTATGACGGAAGCCCGGTTATATCTTCATCTTTAAATATACATTTACCCTTGGTCGGCGAAATACTCCCGCTGATCATATTGAGGGCGGTAGACTTTCCGGCGCCGTTCGGCCCGATCAACCCCAGTATTTCACCTTTCATTACCGACATGCTGAGGTTGTTTATGGCTACCAGTCCTCCGAAAATTTTGGTGAGATTGCGCACATCGAGTAATATCATCGATTTCCCCCTGCACTATCCTGCCCGAGCGCCTGCCGGTTTTTTGTCAGAGAACGGACAATTTTTTTGTATAACCGGGATATCGGAGTCCCCAGGCCGACAAGTCCGCGGGGGAGGAAAAACACTACGAGGACAAGCACGCCGCCGAATACTATGGGTAAATACTCTTTGATCCCGCGCGCCAGTTCAGGGCCGATAGTCAAAAGAGCGGCGCCGAGAATGGGGCCTGCAAAACTCGCCTCTCCGCCTAACACGACGTAAATCATCGTGTATACCGAGGCGGTAAAGCCGAATGGACTTCCGGGATTGCCGAAGGGTGTAATTGTGCCCATATAGTGGGCGTATATTGAACCGGTCAGGCCCATGAAAAAAGAGGAGATAACAAATACAAGGATTTTCTGTCCCATTATATTGATACCGACAGCCCGTGCAAGATTATCAGCTTCATTGATCGCTGACCAGATAAGCCCGAACCATGATTTCCTTATCCGGTAAAGTATAATAAGGCTGATAATACAGACCACCAGTACCAGATAGTAATAAGAGATCTTACTGCCAAAATTAAGAGTGGCAAGTCCGAAAAGATTGATAGGGGAAGGGTCCGGAATATTTCTTAGACCGGCACTGCCGTTGGTCATGCTGACCCAGTACCAGGCTATATTCCTGCATACTTCGGCCAGCATAACAGTCAGGATAGCAAAGTAAATTCCTTTCGCTCGCAGGAACGGATATCCTACAATAAGGGCGACAAGTGCGGCTGTCAGGGCGCCAAGCGGTATAGTAAGCCAGACCGAAAGTCCGAGTTTCATAGATAACAATGCCGATGAATACGCTCCGAGCAGCATAAAACCGGCTGTGCCTATCGATACCTGTCCTGTCGTGATAAGCAAATGCAGGCTTACGGCCAGCAATATATTTATCATCGTCAGGATGAGCACATGTAACCAGTAAGGGTTTTTAAGAAAGACCGGCACAAGGAACAACAGGCAGACCAATACCGCAATAAGTATTAAATTAATCAGTCGTTTTTTATGCATTATCACCAAATAAGCCCTCTGGCTTGATTACCAATATAAATATCACGAGGAGTAACGGGACTATTGTCGCAGCTCCCGAGCCGAAGTAAATTGCTATAATTCCATCGCTAAGCCCCAGCAATACACCGCCGATAATGATTCCCATGATACTGCCCATTCCGCCAATGACTATAATGGCGACTCCCTTCATCAAGGCTACGCCGCCCATATAGGGGTCTAACATAAATATTGAACCGGTAAAGCTTCCGGCTACGGCTGCCAGTGCGCTGCCAATCCCCATAACAAGAGAATACATAAGATAGGGATTAATACCCTGTAAAATAGCGCCCTCTCGGTTCTGTGCGGTTGCAACAATAGCCTGACCGAATTTGGAACGCTTGAGGAAGAGATACAATAATGAGGTAAGCACAATACCGGCCACAACTGCAGCTAATCTGTCATTAGGTACATTTGCCCCCAGAACACTTATGGTGCCGGGGACAAAGTTGGGTATCTTTTTTGTGTCCAGTCCGAATAACAGGACTGCGCTTGTTTGCAGGATAAGCATAAGACCGGTGGCAACACAAATGACAAATATGAACCTGTTGAGAAAATGACGGAAAATAAACCTTTCCAGGATTAATCCCAGTATGCCTGTCAGGACCATGCTCACCAGAATAGCCAGAATAGCGTTCATTCCGAAACGTACCATAAAGAAGTAAACAATGTACGCTCCGATCATATATACTTCGCCATGAGCAAATTGAAGTATATTCATGATGCTTAAAATAAGCGTTAAACCAAGAGCTATCAGGATATAAATACCGGCAAGGCAAAGCCCGTTGATTATCCCTGATACTAACAATGAAGTTGATTCTTCAACCATTCAACTATCTCTTTTAAACCTGCATGGTGTATTTTTAATAGTGCATTTATTGGAAATTAATAACTAACCGAGTACCGGCTTTATGGCAACCGTCTCGCATTTCCGGAAAGTCAAAACGGGTCAGGCTGCGGAAATGCGAGACGGTACTTCACTATCAACTATTTATTACAATCTTCTCCAAATACTATTAATCAAGTTATTAGTGTATAAAGTAATGGAATTTATTTAATTAAACATCCCTATAAACTGCCCCTTACCATTTTTAATCACAGAAACAGGGACCGGCCTTTTAAGGATACGATTTACACCGATGGTATCTGCACCCGTAGCACAACTGTCACCATAGATGGACTTCAAATCTCCCGGTTTTGTCAGAGTCTCAAAGGTCTCTAATACTTTCTGCGGGTCGGTGCTCTTCGCTTTCTCCATAAGCTGGGAATATACAATGAAAAGGTCGTAAGCGTTAAGAGCATCCTGTACCAGGTCATTGCCGTATTTGGCGCGACCGAGCGCTATAGCATCTTTAACAGGACCTGGTAAGTTGGAAGCATCCATCGGAAAACCTGGTGTAATAAAGTCGGACAGGTTAGGAGCAGCTCCCAGTACAAATGTAGGATCCAGAGGTGGACCGTATACTACCGGGCCGTTGAAACCTGCCTCACGAGCTGTTTTCATGATAAGTGTGCTGTGAGGGGGTGCGCTTGCATAAATAAAAATAGCGTCAGGCTTGGTAGCCAATAACCGGCTTACGTAGGGAGTAAAATCCATGCAATCTGCGGGAAACAATTCATAGTCCGGACCTATCGTTAAGCCAAGAGGCGCTAAATCGGTACTATATTTTTCATTGAGTTGCCTGTATTCCGGAAAATCCAGCGCCATCATTCCCACTGTTTTTACATTCGGATAGTTCTCCGCCAGATACTTGAAAGTGTAAACGGAGTTTTCATCGCCCGCGAAGCCGAACCGGATAAGAAGCGGTTTGTCCGGTCCTACGCCAAAGTACGCACCCGGACTGTTTTCCGAAGAAGGTGCCAGAC
Organism: uncultured Dehalococcoidales bacterium; assembly: GCA_964485235.1. Lineage (GTDB taxonomy): Bacteria > Chloroflexota > Dehalococcoidia > GIF9 > UBA5629 > CAZAIO01. The sequence goes on along the minus strand of CAZAIO010000029.1, from coordinate 17,140 downwards.
TTATAATCGTCAATGCCCCGGACTCTTTTGCAATATCGTACGCCGGCGCATTCAAGACGGCAGCAAGACTTGAAAACATGAACTTGACATTATCCTGATAACAAAGTTTTTGGGCGGCTGTCGATGCGGATTCGGGGCTGGCCATATCGTCTTCTATGCGAAAATCGATCTGGTAATTTTCACCGCCGATTTTTACACCGCCTTCACTATTAATCTGTTCAACGGCCATATCCCACCCCTGTTTAAATGCAAGACCGGCTACGCTTGCAGGTCCCGTAAGAGGTAGATTTGCGCCAACCTTTAAGGTTTTCATTTCTGAAGTGTTTTTTGTTCCACAGGAGGTACCAAACATAAATGTAACTATAATTAATGTCAGGACCAATAGAGTCAGAAATCCCTTTTTCTTCAATGTCTTCCTCCTCAATAGAGTTTTCATACTGAGTTATGCCACCCGGTTATCAACGGTTATGTCATTTTTCACCCCCGTAAACTAAAAAATAAAATTACATTTCTTTCCTGATATTTATTGATTCTTTATATACTATGAAATTCCCCATCTTTAATTTAAAACATAATAAAAAGTAAATTAATAATAAAATAATGTTAAGGGTTACTTTATAGGGTGTCAATGATTTCGCTCACTTTCGGATGCCCGATTTGTAATTCTTAACAATCATGTTTTTCGACAACAAAGTATGTTACGAAGAATTACATATCATTTACTTATCTGGTTGCCATTGATTCGATAAAGGCACCAATGCGGGTTTGAAGCGACATGTCTTCGGCAGGGTTATAATCTGTACCTATTTTTATAAACGGGAAACCCTCTTTTTCCGCTCTAAAACTGAAATACATTCCTTCGATATCATATGCCTCCCGATACAGCATCGAGTACCATATAATCCCGTTTACCTGATAATCCCTGGCAAGATTGAATAGAAAATCAGCCCTTTTTTCTGTTGCCGGCCTGAAGAAAGCAGGAAGCGGCTGTTTCTTCAGGAAATAGTATTCAGCTAATGACGCGAGAAGATCGCCGTTGACTGACACTTCTCCCCGATACGTTCTCAGTCCTTCCGAGAAGTCCTCGCTTACAACATCGGCACCGGTAGATTCAATGACATCATAAATCACTTCGTTTCCCTGTGCCAGGGTTGAACCGATTATGAGTATTCGTGGTTTCTTTTCGCCTGTCTTCGCTTCCAATTCTTTAGATAACGATTCAAGGTCTACAATCATTGAATCCTTATCGGCGTATAAAGTGGTATGGTTTAGTTCGATAAAATCCTTTCCGCTGATCGGCGGTGTCGGGGACTTTCTCGTTTCGTTGATTTTATAAAGGAGGCGGCGCATCATGTTGGAAGAATCGATTTCTTTCTTTAGTTTAGCATCGGTAATAGGTTCTCCGGTCAGATTTTCTAACTCTTCTTTGAGTAAATGCAATCCTTCCAGATAATAATGAAATGCATGTTCGCTATCTATGTTATGGGGCACGCCGAACTTAAACACCTTCGTCTCAGTCCACATTTCCCAACATGCGGCGATAACCTCAATATTTTTATCAGTGCTGGGAACGACGAATAAATCGGGCAACCTGTATAAGGGGTCTTCTAATGCCCAATATCCGATCTGAGAGCGGGAAAAGGTATCGAAAAAGCGGGGAACATATTCGGTTGACTTGAGTACAGCATCATAATCACCGCCTTTATTAAGCCCTACAGGTATTGCTCCGCTTGCCCATACCAGCTCTTCCGGCATAAATCCATTACAAACATATCCTACTATTTTTTTACCGGCATTTTTAAGCCTGGCAAGTTCGGTTACTCTTTCTTCCAAATTAGTTGATGCAGTATTAATGGATTTCACTATTTGCCTCCAAAATCTTATTTAGCAATCTCCGCTGATGCAATAAAACAATCCCGGAAATATCATCAGCCTCTGCGGTGGCTGTAACAGGTCCGATATCTATGCCCGGGCAGGTGTTTCAATCGTCTCCTAGTTCTTTCCGGCGGTTTTATTTGTCACTAACATTTCTTTAAATGCTTCCAATCTGGTCCTGAGCGACTCAGCGTTGTAATTTCGTGAATCGGCAAGATCGCATTCCAGTACAAGTGCAGGCATTCCCAGTTTGCTGTTAATAAGTTCCTTTTCTTTAATGGCAACTTTACATAATTCGCGACAGCCAATGGGGGGATTAATAATAGCACCATCCAGGTCCCACTCTTTGCAAGCCTGTAAAAGTCGTACGGGATATTTTCCGCTGCAATGGCGCAGTACGATCTCCGCACCTCTTTCCCAGTAATCTTCGTACCTGCTCTCGACCAATTCCGCTTCAACAGGTGCAAGCCCCGTAAAATCTATTGCTATTGCCAGGCCTGCGTCCTCGATTATACGTGCCGGTTCCGGGATAGAAGCAAAACCCGATATGCCTACTCTTGGCTTTCCTTTGGGGCCGTTTCCTTCACCACGTTTTACCCTTTCCTGTAACTCGTTGAAGAATAAATCTATCAGTCCGTTTATATCTTCTCCGGTTGTTGTGGAGTTAACGGACAACTTGGCTAACCGCATAAGGGTGCCGATGTTATTGAACCCGGTCGGTAGAGGGTCTGCTGTTTTAAGAAGTTCAAATATTTTTTTACACTGTGCGGTTATTCCCGCAATACGCGAATCCGCCTTGCGGGCTATCTCTTCTGTCATCGAGCAGCCTAAAATCTCCTCTATTTTTACTAATATATCTGCGGATTCACTGTTTACAAATTCGACCCTTTTTTCACTAACTTGCGGCCAATACTTTTCATATTCATCGTGCGTACCATCAGCATAGATTACGGGAGTCCCATATCTGACATTGATTATTTCATCTAATTTCGGTGTCTGGTCGCAAACATGGCCGCTGGAAATGAACAGGTCAGGTAACGGGATCGCTCCCTTATTTATCGCTCCGAGCTTTGCTACTATCGGACTGCAAAATGCCGCGCTCGGGGTAAACAAGTCGCCCTCGGCATCTTCCAGGAATGGAAGTAACTTATCAAAAATGCCGCCTACAGCGGTTGCAAGGGTTATATCGGGTGAGGTGACGTATACATCTTCAGAAACAATGGTCAGTCCGTTCAGAATATGGAAATACGGCGGCATGGAAGTATAGACGATCTTTTTGCCTTCTTCCCTTGCGAGAACAAGGTCGATAAGGCTTTTGATCCATATGCGAAGCATTTTCCTTATACTGAGCAGGTCCACATCGTAATAATACCTGACCCTTTTTTCAGCATTTTTGAAATCTTCGGGCGTGAAATCGAGCTTTTTAAACGTTTTTTCTATTCTCGGTCTTTCTTTCTCGATCTCTTGTTTTTCGTATCCGCATAACAGCAGTAAATCATCGTAATACATAGGCACTAATCTCCTTTAAAAATGTGCAGTTCAACCGGTTCTATTTATTTTATAGACATGCTTTGAAAAGAATCGTCCCTGTATTTCGCTATTTTAAAAAGCATAGTCCCTGCACTTTTACTGTCTATATCTACATATGGAAAGTATATTTTTATAATTCTTTTTTCACCCCGGTTGCTTTATTTGATTTTAACATTTCGGCAAATGCCACCACTCTGCTCCTTGTTGCCTCGGATATGCAATTGCGGGGATCTGCATTATCACTTTCTATCATCAGTACGGGAATGCCCAATTCTTTTGTTATCAGTTCACTTGTTTTACGAATTTCCATGCACAAATCGCGACAACCAATTTGATAATTCAATACAGCACCGTCCAGGTTATATTCTTTGCACACCTGTACAATTCGTTTAGCAAATCTGATACCATTGAAACGTAACAAAATTTCAGCGCTGCAATCCCATAGCTTCTCATAGTTACTTTTAGTCAGATCGCCGGATGTTGTGGCGAGTCCGGTGAAATCTACGACCACGGCCAGGCCTGCATCTTCAACCATTCTGGTTGGTTCAGGAAAAGAAGAAAAGGTATGAATTCCCACTCGTGGAGCCCCTTTTGCAATTGTACCTTTTCCTTGTTTTACTCTTTCCTGCAGTTCTTTTAAATGTAAATCAACCAGACTTTCAGGGTCCCCTGAGACTGTTGTACTGTTAATACCCAATTTCGCGACTCGGGCAACTTCAGCAACATTAACAAAACCGGTAGGGACCGGGTCCGCCTTGCTGACAAGATCAAATATTTGAATAAATTTCATGGTAATATCGCTGATCCGCAGGTCTGCTTTGTGGATTGCCTCTTCCGTGACCTTGTAACCGAGAATTGCCTCTACCTGTTTCAATATTGCTTTATATTCGCTGGAAACATATTGTACTCTTCTGTCGCCTACAAGGGGCCAATCATTTTCAACGGCATCATTGGGGCCGTCCGAATAAACTATAGGGATACCGTACCTGATGCCTAATAATTCGTCTACTTTAGGGCTCTGGTCGCATACAAAACCACTTGAAACAAAGAGGTCCGGTATCGGAATTATCCCTTTATTTATTGCTCCCAGTTTAGACTGAACAGGACTGCAGAAAGCTGAACCTGCGGGCAACAGGTCTGCTTCCGCTGTTTCCAGTAAAGGTATCAGTTTGCCAAAAAATCCGCCAACAGTATGGGCAAGAATTAGATCCGGTGAGGTAACATATAAATCTTTTGAAACCGCTGCCAATCCGCTTAATATATGGAAGAAAGGCGGCATACATGTATAAACTACTTTCTTTCCCTCTTCTTTAGCCAGGATGAGGTCTACGAGGCTTTTTATCCATAGCCCTAACATTTTTCTCACACTGAGCAGGTCTATGTCGAAATAATATCGTATTCGCTCTTCTCCACCGTCGATATCCTCTTTGCCGAATTCAAGTTTTTCAAAAGCCCGTTCAATTCTCGGCCTTTCCGATTTTATTTCATCAGGTTCGTACCCGCAGAGTCCGAGTAGTTTATCGTAATACAACTTGTTTCCCCCTTATACAGGTTTTTATAGAAATACAGTCGCCGTTCATGATGCAACCGGTCAAGATAAAATAAATGAATTAACCCACCATATAAGTAATTTGATTACACGACGGTCCGGTCATTTTGCTACTTTATTCGATTTTAACAGTTCGGCGAATGCTTCTACCCTGCTCCTTGTTGCTTCAGTTACACAGATACGGGGATCGCAATAATCACTTTCTATCATTAAAACGGGAATGCCCAGTTCCTTCGTTATAAGATCGCTGGATTTACGGATTTCCATACACAGGTCACGGCAACCTATCGGATAATTCAGGATGGCGCCATCCAGGTCCCATTCACTGTACAGGCGGACCAGCCTCCTCGAAAAAGCTATACCGCAATACCGCATAAGCGCTTCGGCACCGCGTTCCCAGAAAATTTCATAGCCGCTCTCGATGTGATCATCCTTCGTGGTGGCAAGTCCGGTAGGATCTACCACTATTGCCAGTCCTGCGTCCTCAATCATTTTTGTCGGTTCCGGAATGGAAGAAAAGGTAATGATTCCCACACGCGGGGCTCCTTTTTCGATTGTACCTTTTCCCTGTTTTATCCTTTCTTCCAGTTCTGCTATATGCAAGTTGACCAGTCCTTCCGGATCTCCCGCAACTGTCGTGCTGTTAACGCCCAACTTGGATATCCGGGCGACGCCGGCAATATTAACAAAGCCTGTCGGTAATGGATCTGCTTTCCTGATGAGGTCAAATATTCGATTACATTGCATGGTGATGTTACGGGTTCGGAGGTCTGCTCTCTGGATTGCTTCTTCCGTGACACGGTAGCCGATGACTGATTCCACCTGCTTGACTATCGACTGGTATTCATTGGATACATATTGAACTCTTCTGTCGTGCAATTCGGGCCAGTGTTGTTTGTCCGCATCGTTGGGTCCGTCTGAATACACTATGGGTACGCCGTACCTGGCTCCTACCAATTCGTCTACTTTAGGGCTCTGGTCACAGACAAATCCGCTTGAAACGAAGAGGTCCGGTACCGGAATTGCACCTTTTATAATCGCTCCGAGTTTAGCCTGAATAGGGCCGCAAAATGCGGAACCAATAGGAAGGATATCTCTCTCAGCTGTTTCCAGAAGAGGCATAAGTTTGCCGAAGATTCCGCCCACGCATTGAGAAAGGGTTAAATCGGGTGAAGCAACATATATTTTATCTGAAAGCGCTGCCAGACCGCTTAATACCTGGAAGAAAGGCGGCATACATGTATAGACGACTTTCTTCCCCTCTTCTTTCGACAGGACAAGGTCTACGAGGCTTTTTATCCACAGTCCCAGCATTTTCCTGACACTGAGCAGGTCCAGATCAAAATAACAATGTATCCTCTCTTCCGCCCTATCGATATCATCGTTGACGAATTCAAGTTTTTCGAAGGCTCTTTCAATTCTCGGCCTTTCCGATTTTATCTCATCGGGTTCGTAGCCACATAGTCCGAGCAATTTATCGTAATACACCTTATTTGCCCCTTTCGTACGTTATATTAAAAGTACTTTGCTCACAATGTAACCGGAAGGTAAAGGATCGCACTGTAAAACGTATGCGGAAAAAGTTTTCCCCTTTTAAAATCCCGTTTTTATAATGTTTAGCAATCCAACACCACCAACGGTATACTGATTTTATGACCTGTATTCGTGATAACCGTCTCACTATGCATCTATACAAAGTAAAAAAGGATAACCGGTAATCTAAATGTAAATTCTAACGAGACCTAAGTACCGCGCATCTCTTTTCTTAATTTGTTTGTTGTCTCCATATCGATATCGAATGTACGCGGATCGATTACAACTCCGTAGTCCTGTCTGGCATGTTCAACTGAAACATACCCTTTTATTACATCATCCCGGACAAGTAGCGGGTCTCTCTCGACCGGATCTCCATATCCGCCTCCTCCTCCCGCTACGGCAAAAATTCTGTCTCCTTCGTCCAGTTGAATCCCGGAGGTCTTTAATATCTCAAATTCCCCCTTGTTTTTCGGTTTAATAATTGCATAATTTCTCAGGCCGGGCTTTCCCCCCTTCAATCCCCAATGCGGGACCTTACTTTTTTCAATGAAGCTAAAATAATTCGCCGGAGAGAGAAGCCTCATCTGAAGTGTAGACCCTACCCCACCTCTGCATTTCCCCGGACCGCCGCTATCCTGCACAAACTCTGCCTTCTCCACAATTACAGGATATGACGATTCCAGAACCTCCGTGGGAATATTTGTGGTTGACGAAATATCGTGAGGATGGAGGAAATTTTCACCGTCGGCAAGAAGGTCCGCGCCCTGACCGATGGGACAAGGTACGAAGGTCATCCAATATTGACCTGTCTTCGGGTTTATGCCGTTAATTCCCTGTCCGCAAAAATCCGATCCTGAGCATGCGGGAATTTTATCCGGAAGGACCTCATATAAAGCTTTATTTATTAATTCTATAATTCGTGAGCTTATCTGGAAATATAGAAACGACGGAGTCGTATTTGCAGGATTATAAATTGTTCCTTTGGGAGCTATTACTTTTAACGACCTGAAGCAACCTTCATTGGCCGGTAATTCCGGGGTGGTCAATGCTTTCATAGCGCCTCTTGTTCCTGATAAGGTGCTGATCCATGTCCCGTTCATCGGCCCGAATTGCTCCGGGGCTGAACCCGTGAAGTCTACGGTGATATCACTGCCCTGAATAGTAACCTTCACCTTCATGAGAATGGGTTTATCGCGGTCAATGCCGTTATCATCCACGTAGTCTTCTGCTATCCATTCTCCATCAGGGAGTTTTTCAATGGCCTGACGGGTCATACGTTCGGCATAATTGTACATTTCTTCTATACATTCAGTGATGGTCTCTATCCCGTATTTATCGAGCAATTCCGTAACCCGTTTTTCAGCGAAGTGACATCCGGCTATCTGCGCATTTACATCTCCCCAGACCAGTTCAGGGGCTCTGGAATTCCACTTTATTATTTCCCAGACATCCGTAACGACTTTCCCGGAGTCATAAATTTTAAGCGGAGGTATTCTCAAGCCTTCTTCATAAATATTGCTGGTGTCCATCGGGAAAGCGCTTTTTGCTCCGAGATCGATCACATGTGTTTTTGTGGCTGCATAGCCGAATAGTTTCTTTTTATAGAAGATCGGAATGCACAAAAACAGGTCGGCAGCGTGAGAACCTGTGATAGTTGGAATTGAAGATATGATCACATCTCCGGGATTCAGGTTCTCTTTACCGATCATTTCTACGCAGTTATGAGTGGCGGGTCCCAGACTACCCAGAAAGCCGATGAGACCGTGAGATTGTGCGATAATTCCGGTGTCGGCATCCAGAAGTGAAAAAGCACAATCCCTCACATCATACATGGTTGGAGTAACTGCACACCGTAAGGCCGTTTCCTGCATTCCATTGGCCAGGGAGATTAGATTATTTTGGACAACAGCAAGTGTAATTGGATCTATCACGGCTTCTTATTTACCTCCTATGTTAATAATCAAATTACCGGTATCATCTATGTGTACCGTTTGATCCGGCAAAACGACCGTTGTGTGAAAGGGTTCCTCTACAATCGCCGGTCCTTTGATAACATTGCCGCTGAGTAATTTCGTACGATCATAGATCTGGCATTCTTCGAACCCTTTGTCTAAATAGATCTTTCTCTTCGCTTTGTATGCTTCATCCGGAACCTTTTCCCCGGATTGAATCTTGCTCAGCCGTACGTCTTTAATCTTACCTATAGCCTTTAACCTGACAGTGGTTATTCTCTGTGGAGCATTGAGTGTATGGCCGTACTTGGTTTCGTGGAAGCGATGGAAAATATTGCTGATCTCCGCTTTTGCACCTTCTTCCAATTTAAGGTTGGACAAAGGTACTTCAACATAGTGCCCCTGACCTTCATAACTCATATCAAGGGACCGGACGAATTCAATTGCATCCTTTTGTATCCCCTCTTCTTTCAACATTTCCTGTCCGGTATGTTCCATCTCCTGATATATATTCTCAAGTTCCCGGATGTCCAGTTCTTCCAGCAAACGGAAATGAGTCTGAGCATAACTATGTGCAATATTCATTTCCATCATTCCCCAGGCAGAGAACACTCCGGGGTCGACCGGGACGATTACAGTTGAAATACCGATTTCCCTGGCGATACTGGTGGCAAAAAGGCCTCCAGCCCCGCCGTATGAAAATATGGCAAAATCGCGCGGGTCATAACCCTGGCCGATCAATATCTCCTCTGTCAGAGTCGTCATGCTGTTAGTGGCTATTTTTAAAATACCAAAGGCAGTTGCATTCAGGCTGAGGCCGAGTTTACCGGCCAATTGTTCTATTCCGCTTTTTGCCAGATTCATATCGACTTGAAACTCGCCGCCGACAAAACAGTCCGGGTTTATCCAACCGCTTACAAGCGCTGCGTCGGTTACCGTAGGCTCTGTTCCTCCGTTACCGTAGCACATAGGTCCCGGACTGGCTCCGGCACTATCCGGCCCGACGGTCAAAAGTCCGCCGCTGTTAACACGAGCGATACTTCCTCCTCCGGCACCTATACTGCGTACATCTACTCCGGGTATTAGCGCCGGATAACCGATAAAGTCCTGCTCGTATTTCTCTAAATTCATACCGTCCTTTATCAGAGAAACATCGAAACTGGTACCGCCAACATCGATACATACCAGATTTTTTCTATTCAGGGTTTTTGCCAGAAATGCCGCTCCCGTTGCACCGCCGACTGGACCGGATGTAAGGGTGGCTATAGCTTTCTTCTTAATCGACGTAATACCTAAAACGCCGCTGGGGGTAACAATCAGTGTTTGTCCGGCGAAGCCCATACTATCAAGGTTGTTTTTTAAATGTTCCAGATATGCGACGACAGAATTCTTGATGTACGAATCAAGTACTGTTGTGCTGGTCCGTTCATATTCTCTAAACTCTCTCGCTATTTGATGGCTGAGTGAAACAGTTACCTCCGGCCACAGCTTATTGATTATTTCCTCCACCTTTTGCTCGTTTTCCGGATTAGCATAAGAATGCAACAAGGAAACTGCAATGACTTCAACGCCCGCATCTTTGAATATCTTTACTATCTCTTTTAGTTCTTCCTCGTTTACTTTCTCCAATATCTGGCCCAGGTAGTTAGTCCGTTCACTCAGTCCTAAGCTGAGGTTTCTCGGTACCAAAGGTTTCGGCTTCTTCCATAGATAATTGTATAGTTCTTTTCTATCAGCACGGCCCATTTCCAGAACATCTGCAAAACCTTTAGTGGAAATAAGCCCTACTTTTGAACCTTTCTTCTGGATAAGCGTGTTTAAACTTGCCGTCGTGCCGTGAATGAATAGTGTAATGTCCGCCATGTTTGCACCGATCTTTTTCATCCCCTCGATGACGGCTTTGCCCGGGTCCTCGGGCGTACTTTTCACCTTGTCGACTTTCATTTGCATCGTCTCGTCATCGATATAGACAATGTCGGTGAATGTCCCGCCGGTATCAATGGCTAGTCGTTTCATAGTTTTATCTCACTTTTCATTAGATTAGAACCAAAATTGCAGACCACATCATATACGGTTGGCTGGTTTAATATAAAAAGTGACCGCCGTCAACGCTGTAAGTTTGCCCTGCGATATCGCTGGCAGCTTCTGAAGCTAGGAATGCCGCCATGTTGGCTATGTCCTGCGGTACGGTTAATCTTCCGAGTGGAGGCAGGTGGCTGGCCATCTTTACGAATTCCGGTGTGGCGTAATTTTCGAGATTGGTTTTTGCAGTGCCCGGTGCTATACCATTCACATTGATACCGAGAGATCCCACCTCTATTGAAAGCGACTTGGTGAGACTCACTACAGCAGCTTTGGTAGCGGCGTACATGCTGGCTGTGGGGACTCCGGTTTTTCCTGCATTTGAGGCTATATTAACGATTTTGCCACTTTTCTGTTTGATCATTCCGGGGAGGACCGCCCTTGTAACATATACAGTTCCCCTGAAATTAATATTTATCATTAAGTCCCATTCGTCGTCGGTTATCTCCAGAAAGGGTTTTCCCGCCAGTCCCATACTGGCATTATTTACCAGAATATCGATCCTGCCAAATTCTTTATATGCCTGGTCGACCATTTCATTCACTTCGGCTTTATTCGATATGTCCGCTTTAACGGCAATGGCTTTGTGTCCTGTTTCGATGACCTCTTTCGCTGTTTGCTGGGCTCCGGGCAGGTCAACATCATTTACAACAACATCACAACCTTCCTTTGCCAGAGTTAAAGATATGGCTTTACCAAAACCTATTTGGCTGCCGGCGCCGGTTACCAGTGCGATTTTACCTTTCAAGCCTAAATCCATTTAAGTCCTCCTTAATTTAGTTATGAATATTTTTATACTTACTTTACTTAATAAAGATATTACTTCCAGGATACACCCGTATATATGTCTTCCTTTTTTACTTCTTTGAATATTTAAATCAGTTCCGACCTGTATTCGTATTATATAGAAAGGTAATGATCAGCCTGTATAAAATGAATTTCAATGTAAAAAAAGGATAGATTAAAACATTGCCTAAATACTCAATGCTTCATCCTCCTGATAATACATTAATTTTAATAAATATTTGACGGAAATGTGTCGCGACCAATTAAGAACTGCCTTTTTATTACATATTAATATAATAGATAACACAATGAGCGATTAGCAATGATTTGAATCACTATCTTTTTTAACGGTCTTTCCATCTTATCACAGGAATAGCTTAATAGTAACAGGAATAGCTTAATAGTAACAGGAATAGCTTAATAGTAACCGGAATAGTATTAAAAAGAAGAGTAAAAAAACGTTTATTCGGGGAAACATCGACAAATTTATATTATGTATATTGACAAAGTTAAATGAATTGGGTAATGTCCTATCACTGGAATAAGGTGTGGCTGTAGAGGGAAATACCGATATAGCTGAAACCTTTTCATGCTTTGATTATCTGCTGTTATTAAAACCCTTAACCGTTTTATACCGTTGGTACCGGCGGACACATGTCAACGAATGAGTTTCAGCAAAGGATTTGAAGCGCGATATGAATTCATGTCAACCAGATGTATTTTAATTATAAAGGAGAATAAACAGGTATGAACATAGATGAATTACTGCAAGGTTCGATAGACATGCACGTTCACTTTGCTCCGGATGCGCTGATGAAATTCCGTATGGATGCACTGGATACGGCAAGATATGCCGCTCAAATGGGTATACGAGCTATTGTGCTTAAAGCCCACTCATGCCCGACAGCACCTTTGGCTTATACTATAGGTAAATTGGTCCCTGAAGTGAAAATATTCGGAAGCGTTTGCCTTGATTACGAAATAGGAGGACTCAACGCCCATGGTCTGTTGGCTATGGCAAAACTAGGTGCCAAAGTAGTCTGGATGCCTACTCATTCTTCAAGCAATTGTAATGCCAAAATGAGTATGTTACCCGGAGTAACTATTGACAGCGGCGGTTTCTCTATACTGGATTCAAATAATCAGCTTGTCCCCGAAGTCAATGACATACTTTATATAGTCAAAGAATACGATATGGTTCTGGCGACCGGACATATATCTCCTGTAGAGACCTTCGCTTTGGTTGATGAAGCATTAGCTCGGGGAATATCCAGAATAGTCATCACACACCCTCTGGTCGTTGAAATTTCCGAACAAAACCTGACCATAGATGATATGTGTAAATTGGGGCAAATGGGAACTTACATAGAACATACCTATGTTGGATTTCTACCCAATGAATTGAGACATGATCCGAAAAAACTGGTGGAAGTTATCCGGACCGTTGGCGCAGAGCATTGTATTATGAGCAGTGACCTGGGTCAGGATGCAAACCCTTCAGCAGCCGAAGGTATGAGAATGTTTATAGCTCTTTTACTTCAGACCGGGATTACCGAACGCGAAATTGAGCTTATGGCAAAGTTAAATCCGGCCAGACTCCTTGATATGGATTAAAAAATCTTTATTTATAGCGACATCATTATTCTATTATTGTGACAGCCGGGTTTGAATAATCTGGCAGAAAGGAGCAGTTATCCTCCCAGGAATGCCTTTTTTACGATGGTATTTCCCTTTAATTCGCACATGTCACCTTCTAAAATAATCTTGCCTACTTCAATAACATAACCCCTTTGTGCAACCTGCATAACCAGTCCGGCATTTTGTTCCGCCAGCAACACACTGATACCACTCTCATTGATGGTCATAATAACACTCACTAACTCATCGATTGTACGCGGGGCAAGGCCCATTGACGGTTCATCCATCAGAAGTATCTTCGGCTTTGCCATGAGCGCACGACAAATCGCTAATGTCTGCTGTTGTCCGCCGCTCAGGGTTCCCGCGCGCTGAGCCCGCCTCTCCCACAAAAAGGGAAATCGGCTGAAAATATCGTCCAGGTCTTTTTTAATGTCATCGTTATCTTTTCGTAAATAGGTGCCGATCCTCAGGTTTTCCATGACACTCATGTAAGGGAAAAGCCTCCGCCCTTCGGGAACCTGGACAATTCCGAGATGTACGATACGATGTGCGGCCATTTTATCGATTCTCTTGTTTTCAAATAATATTTCTCCGCGGGCTAAAGTTACCAGTCCGGATATTGCTTTCAGAATAGTACTTTTACCCGCTCCGTTAGCACCCATGATGCTGGTTACAGTGCCCTCCGGCACGTCCATGTTAATATCTTCTATCGCCAGGGACGATTCATAGTATACGGTTACGCCTTTCAATTTAAGTAGCATGCCCTTTAACTCCAAGATAGGCTTCAATGACCTCATTATTATTCTGTATTTCCAATGGCAGGCCCTCTGCAATCTTTTTACCGAAGTTAATTGCAACGATTCTCTGGCATAAATCCATGGTCGCTGCCATATTGTGCTCTATAAGAAGTGTAGTAGTTCCACATTCCCATATCCTGCGGATTAGTTCGACTGCCTCACATACTTCCTCACTGCTCATTCCCGATAACGGCTCATCGAGGAGCAGGATCTTGGGATCGAGAGCTAAAGCTAAAGCAATACCTAATATCCTTTTATGCTTATGAGTCAGGCTTGCAGCAGACTTGTCTTTCACTTCATCCAGTCCTACTAACTTTGCAATTTCCAGGGCTCGGTTTAAAACATATTCATCCTTTTTTTTGTTGCTGCGCGTATGTAAAAAAGTCTCCCAGAAGCCGAACTTGGGCTTTAAATGGCAGGCTGCCATAATATTTTTTAAGACAGTGAATTCAGGGAAAATGTTAGTTGCCTGGAATGTCCTCACTATTCCTTTTTCGGCTATAGAGTGAGGGCTCCGGCGGGTTATATCCTCTCCCTCGAATATTATTTTACCGTTATTCGGGCGGAGAAAGCCGGTTATTAAATTGAATACGGTAGTCTTACCGGAACCGTTGGGACCTATGAGTCCAACGAGTTCACCTTTGTTGACGGAAAAATCGAGATTGTTAACAGCAACCACACCTCCGAAATATCTGGTTAACCCCTTTATTTCAAGCATGCCTGATCCTTTTCTTGAAAAGATTCTTTAATTGACCGGGCAATCCTGCCATGCCCCCGGGCAAAAAGAACATTGATAGTATTAATAGTGCAGTGAAAAGAAATGGTTGAAACTTATCAGCTATCCGGAATACCTCCGGGAGAACAGTAAGTGTAATGGCACCGATAACGGGACCGGGGAAGTCGTTTATTCCTCCTACCATCACAAACGCGACGACGTACACCGTGTAGATAAAACCAAAAGCAGTGGGATTTATAGCTGTAATGTATTCGGCATACAGGCAGCCGGATATACTGGCAAAAATACACCCGATAGAGAAAGCCAGGATTTTATATTTCGTAGTGTTGACTCCAAGGCTTTCTGCCAGAGAATCGCTTTGTCTGAGACTATGAAATGTCAGCCCGATACGGGAATGTTCCAGTGCATAGAGAATTAAAATAGTGAGGAGCACTGCAATCAGGACCAGATAGTAGTAGTCAATTTTAGACGAAAAATCTATGGTCAGGAGACCGGGTATAACAATAGGATTTGGCGGAGGTATATTATTAATGCCGGCATTTCCATTAGTCATGCTCTTCCAGTGTTGAAAGGTGAGTATAATGACTTGGGACAAAAACAGGGTGGTTATACCAAAATAGACTCCTTTTATTCTTGTAAAGGGATACCCGATCATTGCAGCGAGGATGAACGCAGCCAGGCCTGCCAGAACGAGTGCGATCCAGAAAGGTAGCCCAAGCTTCATCACTAACAAAGTCGATGTGTAAGCGCCGAGTGTCATCATACCGCCATGCCCGAAAGACAATTGCCCCGTATTGGCTATGGCACGAAAGCTGGTTGCCATAATAACGCTAATCCCCATCATGATCATGATATGGATGTGATAAGCGCTTTTATCCAATAGCGGGAGCAGGAATAGAAATAGTATAAGTAAGCCCAGTGTTGAAAATTTTATCGTTTTGTTTCTATTCACAAGCTTGATCCTTTTCTGGTTTATTACGGACTATAAACCGGTCTTTGCCGCTTCGTAACAGCACTTTCCATGCTGTGTCCCGGACCGTAAAGTATACGTCCAACTATCAATCGAAGAGTTTAACTCTCATGCCCCATCAGGCCCTGGGGCCTGATTATGAGAATAATAATCATAGCTATAAATCCGATGATACTGGCTACCTGAGTAGACCATATGGTTGGAATTATGCCGTCTATAAAACCAAGTATAAGCCCGCCGATTACTGCTCCCGGTAGACTCCCTAAACCGCCGATGATCATTACCGCAATACCCTTCAGGAGTGCGGGGCCCCCCATACCGGGGTCGATTGTGAACAAGAATCCCATGAGAGACCCGCCTGCCGCCGCTAAACCGCTCCCCAGAAACATTGAAATTGAAGAGACATTATCGATATTTATTCCCTGCAGGGTAGCGGCGGTTGGATCTTGCGACATAGCTACCATGCTTTGTCCGATTTTTGTTTTATACACAAAAAGCAGGAGCATTGCCGTAAGGGCGATGCTGATCAGGATAACGACCAGTCGTGTTTCAGGGATCCTGGCGCCTAATATTTCAACATAACCGGTAAGAAGAGTGGTGCTGGTGAGGGTTCTTGTTCTGCTGCCAAAACTTACAGCGGCTGACGTTTGTAACCCTACAGTAAGCGCAAGACCGATGACGAGTGCTGTTGTGAATTTGCCGCGGAATGGGCGGAAAAATAGTTTTTCCAGCGCTACGCCAAAGAATCCTATTACAATTATTGACAGTACGAGCGACAGAAAAAAGTTGAGTCCGAAAACAATAAAGAAATAGTATGTGGCGTACGCCCCAAGCATATATACTTCGCCATGTGCTAACTGGATAATGCCCGCGATACTCAGTAACAGTGATAAGCCGATAGCAAAAAGGATGTAAATCCAGCCAGCCATCAGTCCATTAATTATACTTTGTAACCAGATAGATTCACTCATAGTTTATGTCCTGTTAAAATACTACTTAAGTCTATACCTGAGCCTCGACCCGGTATAGACTTAAGTAGCCGAATATTTTTGTTCCTGTATCGTTTTTACGGTAGTACGGGATTCAGCCATTCTCCCATCGTAACTTCGCCATTCATAATTCTGACGATGGGTTGTGGTCTGACCACTACATTGTCAAACCCGTATGTTTCCTTCCCTCCGAGTGTGCCGGAGCCATAGGGTGTTTCAATGCTTTTCATTTTTTGCACCGTGTCTCTTATAACCGTAGGGTCAAAGCTCTGTGCTTTCTCGATCGCCTGTGCTGCGTCCCAAATGGCTTCCCAACCATAAATATGGTCCACGGCTATCTCTGTCTTGTACTTAGTTTCTATTATGGATTTTATCTCCTTTATTGTAGGGGGCACATCCGGGCTTAGCGGGTCGACATCGAGCCCGAAGAAATCGGTGGCCCCGGCTCCGGCGATTTGTTTTACCAACTGTATATCAGCACTGTTGCACGGAACTACGACTGGCCCCTTATAACCCAATTCTCGTAGCTGTTTCAAAATGCCGCCAAACCAGGGGGGGATACCGACAGAAATGCTCACCGCGTCCGGTTTGGCTGCTACTATTTTTGTACACAGTGGATAATAATCTGATGAACCGGCATCAAAAGAGTCTTCAAGCACTACCTGAAGGCCGTTTTTTTGAAATTCTTGCTTATCTATAT
>CAZAIO010000028.1:24290-24460 GCA_964485235.1 uncultured Dehalococcoidales bacterium | reverse complement strand
GTCACTGCATCCGTTATTAATAACTATATAAAAGATGCTTCGCATGTCGGGACAATCGACTGTGGAAATGTCCCTGTATACCATAAGACGGAATGAAGATCATGATCCGCATCCTCCCGATGTTCCGCTTGACCCTTGTTCCGCTCCTTTGTCAGTTATATTCTTTTTCT
>CAZAIO010000028.1:3226-24280 GCA_964485235.1 uncultured Dehalococcoidales bacterium | reverse complement strand
GCTAGTGGGTGTAGCAATAGGTTTCAGCTTTTGGGTCGCGTTGTATTTTTCCAGGGCCTGTTGCTCTCGTTGTTTTTTTAAAAGGGCATGAGCAACTTTCTTTTCATTAGCCCACTGCCTATATACTTTCTCAGCTTCAGATGCTTCTCTCTGATAATGACCGCAATAGCAACATGCATATAATGTAGACGAGACGAAAGTAATGCATAATAATACGGAAATTAGAAATACAAAAGGTTTCTTTTTCATTAACATTTTACTACTCACAACATCCTGATGGGATCGATTTGACGGATACCGATCAAAATTGAATCGATATTCAAACAGACCGGACTTTTATACTATAGCTCTACAGGAAATGCCTGTCAATATGCCTGAGGAGAGAATTGTATCAGTATCAGGGAGTATCGATGTGCTGCTCAATGATAGTGTTATTAACGACAACTTAATATGATTGTCTGTGTAATATTATTCTACAGGATATTGACATGTGCTTCATATCGAAGCTACAATTGACGCAGTTTAGAATTCATAGCGGATAACAACAATCACAGCAGGGGAAAAGGATAGGATTAAAGCTATTATATTTGCTTTTCCTTTTTTATTATATTCCGGTTCCGGTACTTGAAAAATCAGCAGGAGTAACAGCAGCATGAGCGCATCATATTTTTTAAAGGTGACATCCGGCAGTGAGGTGAAAGAGTATCCTCTGGACCAGCCGGTGACCTCGATCGGCCGCAGCACCGACAATCGGATTATGCTGGATGATACGCAGGCATCACGGCGTCATGCAGAGGTGGAATGGGCCGAGGGCAAGCCGCGCATTACCGACCTGGGCAGCAGCAACGGTACACTGGTGAATGGAGTAAGGATCAAGGCGAATGTGCCGTATCCGCTGAAAGCGGGAGATGCGATAGGCATCGGGAGCTATGTGTTGGCGGTCCGATCATTGCCTGTTACGGGTGAAACAGCTGCACACTCAGCAGCGAGGACACCGGCTGCAACAGGCGGCACGCGCACGGTGACACCAGCGAAAAAGACCTCACTGTTTCGCGGAAAGTCGCTTGTATTTATGATTGCCGGTCTGATAATACTTGTGGCTATCGGGGTGGTAGCACTGCTCTCATCGAATGGAATGCACGATGCCATCGTCGATGAATCGGCAACATGCCTGATAGATATGCACGTCCGGGCGATAGTAGCGCTGGATTCGAAACTGGATGAGATAGACGGAGAGCTTAATGCGACTGAAGAGAAACTGGTCAAGCTTAACCATGTAGTGACGCCATGCCTGGAATGGATCGAGATACATAGAGCCGATGCGATGCAAGAGCAAAAACGGACATCATGGCAATATACGCTGGACCAGGAGGAGCTTGACCGGTTGAAAAATGACCGGTACCAGGTGACGAAACTTGAACTCAAGGTACTTAATGTCGGACTGCCGGAGCAGGAAATCAATCAGATAATAGAGGTTGTCGATCTTTCCGTTGACGGATCAAAAGGCAGGGACTGGATGGAAATAAAAACGGAGCTTGAAACGCAACAAGACAAGCTGGAAACAGCGTGGGACATACAAATAGAGAAGAGTGAAGAAGCGATAGCGACTATGGATGAGCTTATCGAGTACTGGGTAACATGTGAGGTAAAAAAGATAAATAGTGCCACTTTCACGCTCAGCGGCAAGGGGATGGGATGGTCAGACAGGTTCACCGATGGAAAGTGGACTTACTACAGGGACAGAAACGAACTTGTCCCGGCGAACAGCTATAGTGAGACCCTCATGACAGTGGTAATACCGGAACCGTAGATAGTTTACGTGTAAGTATTATCGCGGAAGCGCTTGTTAATGCCCATATCCGCCTGATGTTCCACCTGTCCCCTGTTCTGATCCTTCATCCGTTATATTCTTCTTTGTGGCATTTGCAGGAGGTGTTATAGACTTCGGCGTTTCATTGCTGCCAGTATTTTTATTGGGAGCAACGTACTATCTGTTTATGGAGCTACTGAAGCGGCCAGGATCAACATCACGGTAGTAACAATCACAACATCCAAAATTCGGGATTACCATGGTGGCAGATAGTACGAAGATTAAAATTGCGAAAAGCACCTTTTTCCCGAACGTTTTACTATGCATATTACCCCTCATTACTTTTACGATACCCTGTTTTGATTAAAAGTAGTCCGCTGATAATGCTGGAGTCTCCTTCTTCCTGCGCGGGCACTGCTGAATGTATATACAGGTAATCATATATTGCTTTCGCATATTATATTATAGTATCGGGTATTTGCCTATTCCCGATATCCGGTCTGATATCGATACAAGTACGAAGAAGTAACAGTTACACATACTCATGATGGATGAAAATATTTGGCGATTCAGGCATATTCGCTGTAACCATCGTATCGAATGGTGTGTCGGGTTGAATTTTTCAAGAATTTCGCCTACAATTCTTAGCGTCACTGAGCCCTGATGAACTCGTACGTACCAGGGTTGAGCGGCGAAGGGGTGTAGCTCAGTTTGGTAGAGCAGCGGTCTCCAAAACCGCCGGTCGTGGGTTCGAGTCCTGCCACCCCTGCCATTGCCGAGGTGGTGGAATCGGTAGACACGCCATCTTGAGGGGGTGGTGAGCGTAAGCTCGTAGGAGTTCAAATCTCCTCCTCGGCACCATGTAATAAACGGCGGAACAGGGCTTGCGATACTAGCTTTATCCGCTTATGGTGGTATAATATAATACGTTTTTCTGAAGCGGAAGTAGTTCAGTGGTAGAACACCTCCTTGCCAAGGAGGATGTCGCGAGTTCGAATCTCGTCTTCCGCTCCATTGTGTTTATACGGCGGCGTAGCCAAGTGGTAAGGCGGGGGTCTGCAAAACCCCTATTCAGCGGTTCGAGTCCGCTCGCCGCCTCGTAATTTCAAATGCCGAGGTGGCGGAATGGCAGACGCGGCGGACTTAAAATCCGCTTCCCGCAAAGGAGTGTGGGTTCGAGTCCCTCCCTCGGCAGTCTTTTATATGCAAATACATAAATGCAGCTGTTTTTTTCTTTGCTTACCGGGTACCTGTAACGAAAGAACAATCTTACCTTCACTGTATTTGTACTGTTAGTTCCTGGCCTGTTATTCCATTTTTTAAAACATCACAATTGTGGTATTGCACGCTATGGTAATACTCCATATTTATAAGAATTAGCGGATATGTAAAAAGAATAAAAATAATCCTCAGTGATTTTACTCTCTTTTGTTGACCGTATATCTGCTCGTTTTTCCTATAAGGCAACAGGCTTAATAGTTGTGGTAATTAAGAAATTGCCGGAAAAATAGAAATGAGAATGCGGAGGATGGGTGTAATATTCTTTATTAGGTTACCATGGCTCTGCAACAGCAATAGAAGCTATTGACAGTACCAGCGTTTTATACTATATTTCCGGATGTATATATATTATTAGAACGAATAAATCGAACTTTCTGTTGCCGGCCGGTTGATCTTTAAATCATACAGTCATGAATGTTATGACTCACTATAGGCATCTGCGAGGTATCGTGAAAGTACCGGTCTCTTCAGTACAGGGAGAGAAGTCCGCGTAAATGATTGCAAGGTAGTATCCTTATTTTTAGGCGGTCTGTATATTATTAAAAAATATTCCAGGGTTTTGATGAGTAATTTACTGTCATATTTCGATGAAGAATAACCATATACCTTGCAACTACAAAATAAAAATATTTTTACCCGGAACCTTGTGGATATACGCTCCTTATTTCATTACCGAAAAATTGTACTGCTATGTTCTGACAGATTAATATCCTGTGGAATTTTCTATAATTAAAGTATAAAGGAGGCAGGCATGAAGAATGTTACCCTGACTGTAAACGGTGTCCGACGACAGGTTACAGCAGGTCCTGACCAGGTCCTTCTCGATTTCTTACGTGAAGACCTTGGTCTTACAGGAACGAAACAATCCTGTGACAGAAAAGGACAATGTGGAGCCTGTACTGTAATAGTCGACGGAAAATCGGTACGTTCATGTCTAAAGAAATTGGTGGACCTTGACGGAGCATCAGTAATCACGGTGGAAGGTCTGGGGACACCGGACAATCCACACCTGATACAGGAAGCATTTGTACTGGCAGGTGCCGTACAGTGCGGTTACTGTACCCCCGGTATGATCATGGCGACGAAAGTGTTGCTTGAACAGAACCCTGATCCGGGAATGGAAGAAATTAAAAAGGCGCTTGCGCGCAATTTGTGCCGGTGTACCGGGTACAAGAAAATCGTCGATGCGGTACTGCTGGCAAGCAGCTTTATCAGAGGAGTGACAACTCCGGAAAAAGTACGTGGGGCTATCGGTACCGGTATGATAGGTGTGTCTCACCCGAGGCCTTCTGCAATGCTGAAGGCATGCGGTCTGGTGAAGTTCGCCGGAGATATAAAGCTGGACAATATGGTGGAACTGGCGCTTGTCCATAGTACGGAGTATCACGCAACGATCAAGTCTATCGATACCACCGCGGCGAAAAAAATGCCCGGCGTTATCGGTATCATGACTGCCGATGACATTAAGGGAACGAACAGGATCATCGTTATGGCACCTGACCAGCCGGTACTTTGTGAAGAGACCGTACGGTGTTACGGTGATCCGATTATAGCAATAGCGGCCGATACCAGAGAACATGCGAGGGCTGCTGCTGCTGCCGTAAAGGTGGAATACGAACCGTTACCGGTAATGCTTACTCCTGAGGAAGCACTCGCTCCCGGTGCGGTACAGATTCACAGCCATTCACCGAATTTATGTTACCAGCAGCCTTTAATCAAAGGAGATGCAAAGAAGGCACTCGATCAATCGGCCACGGTCATCGAGGCGGAGTTCAATACGCAAATGAACCACCAGTCACCTCTGGAACCGGAGGCATGTGTTGCTTATCTGGACGGTACGGGTGATAATGCACAGCTTATCGTCTACGGGAGGAGCATTTTTATTCACGAAGCCAGACAGATTATTTCAGGGGCCCTAGGTTGGGAAAATGTGCGTTATAGAGAAGCTTACGCGGGTGGTCAGTTC
The DNA here is from genome assembly GCA_964485235.1 of uncultured Dehalococcoidales bacterium. Classification (GTDB taxonomy): domain Bacteria; phylum Chloroflexota; class Dehalococcoidia; order GIF9; family UBA5629; genus CAZAIO01. Next base: position 19,223 of record CAZAIO010000028.1, on the reverse strand, counting down.
GGTATGAAAGCTAATATATCTTCCGAAGCCGTTACTGCTGCCGCGGCGCTTCATTTCAAACGTCCGATCCGCTTTGTTCCCAGCCTCCAGGAGTCCATGTTCCTGACTTCCAAGCGACATCCTTTCTCAATGAAAGTGAAACTGGGAGCCGACAGCAAAGGGCACCTGACTGCCTATTGTAATGAGCTAACGATCAATAAAGGAGCATATTATCTGCTTGGCTTCATTCCCGTTATCCGGGCGCTCCTGATGTTTTCGAGTTCGTACAATATACCTAATATCGATGCTAATGCCCGCCTGGTCTATACCAATAACGCTTCCGGTGGTGTTGCCCGTGGGGCTGGTCCGCCGCAGACTACATTCGCACTTGAATCGACAATAGATATGATGGCGGAGAAAGTGGGCATCGACCCGCTTGAATTCAGGAAAATGAATTCGTTGAAAGTAGGTCAGACCAAGGCGACCGGATATGTCGTCAAGCAATTTCCCTATGCAGAAGTATGCGACGCTATTAAACCGCATTATGATCGTGCAAAGAAGGATGCAGAGGAGTTCAATAAAAAGAGCAGCCGGATAAAACGGGGTGTCGGCATTGCCGGCAGTTCATTTGGCATCGGCGAGACCGGTGACAGGGCAAGCGTCGCCGTGGAAGTGGACGAAGATGATGGTATAACTATCTATGCTGCGATAGCCGACCCGGGCGAGGGCAACGATTCTATGTTGACCCAGATCGCGGCACATCTCCTGAATATGCCTACGGAGAAGATAAGGTTGTATACCAGGGATACTGAAAAAACGATGCCGATGGGGCCAGCTGCTGCAAGCAGAATGACCTACATGGGTGGTGGCGCTCTGGTGAATGCGATTGAAAAGTTAATAAAGGCTATTGAAGAAGCCGGTGTAAGTACATATAAAGGTCTGCAAAAAGCGGGTAAGCCGGTCAGGTATGAGGGGACAAAGCAGATAGAGGGGACCGACTCTCTCGACCCGAAGACCGGACAGGGTGCTTCTTTCGAGTCTGACGTGCACAATATACAAATGGCGGAAGTCGAAGTGGATACGGAAACCGGAGAGGTCAGGGTCATCAAGATGACCACGAGCGTGGATGCCGGTACGGTATTACATCCTCAGAATCTCGAGGGTCAGCTTGAAGGTGGAATGGACCAGGGTGTCGGGTATGCCCTTAGAGAGGAATATGTGCTCGGCAAGACGAAGGACTGGATCACATTCAAGTACCCTACTATACAGACAGCTTTCGATGTGGAGATAATTAAACTGCAAACCCCCCGTATCAACGGGCCGCTCGGCGCTACCGGTATCGGTGAAATGACGATGGTCTCCACCGCTCCGGCAGTTGCCAATGCTATCTATAACGCGTGCGGTGCGAGGGTCTGTAATTTACCTGCAACACCGGATAAGGTGAAAGCAGCCATAGGAAAATCACGTTAATTAATGCTCCGGCAAACCGGCAAGCACGGTAATGCACACCGTACTAAAGAGTGCGGATAAATACGGGCTTGCCGGTTTTCATATCCTGCTAAAATAGTATAATAGCTGCAATATTCATACTTTTTAAATTATGCGGTATGAAGTTGTTTTTCAATATCTTAAAAGGAAGTCATAATGGACGACAAACGTTCCGTTGATTCTATAAGAGACGATTTCCCGGCTCTCAAGAATCGCCGCTACGGAAAGCCTCCGGTATATTTCGATAACGCGTGTACATCTCTTGTTCCTCAGCAGGTCATCGATGCGATTAACGGGTACTATAGTCTTTTTCCGGCTTGCGGGGGCTCCCGGAGCAGGCACTGGTTTTCGCGGGAAGTGACCGATCGGATTGAGGGTAATGAAGAGCGGGGGATAAATGGCACGCGGCAGACGATCGCGAAATATATAAACGCTGCATCGAAAAGAGAGATTATATTCACTATGAATGCCAGTCACGCGATTAATACGGTCGCACTTGGCTTGCGGTTCAGCCCGCAGGATGTGGTATTGCTGACTGACAAGGAACACAATTCCAATCTGATACCGTGGTTACGGCTGCAACGCAAGGGTTGTCTTCGTGTCGATCATGTAGAACCAAATGAAGATGACACTTTCAACCTGGATGAATACAAAAAGAAACTGGAACGGGGTAATGTCAGGCTGGTTAGTATGAATTATACATCGAATGTAACCGGTTATACGCTACCGGCTAAAGAAGTAGTCCGGATTGCCCATGATTATGGAATTAATGTGTTGCTCGACGCCGCTCAAACTGTTCCGCATAAGAAAGTAGATGTAAAGGATATCGACGTTGATTTTCTGGCATTCTCTTTACATAAAATGTGTGGTCCAAAGGGAGTAGGTGTGCTTTACGCAAAAGAAGAACTGCTCGGCCATGATACACACGAAAACGATAATGCGGAAGATGTCATAGAGCCATTCATGGTTGGCGGAGGGACGGTTCTCGATTCTACTTATGGCTCATATGAGCTTGCACTGCCTCCCGAACGGTTTGAGATGGGGATCCAGCATTATCCGGGACAAATTGCCGCCGGTGCCGCCGTAGAATATATACAGAATATCGGTATGGATAGAATAAGCGCTACCGAGACCCGCCTCAATTCTTATTGTACGGAGCGGTTGGTGGAACGGTATAGAGATGCAGAATGGTTCAGAATAGTAGGACCGGGTGATCCGGGCAATAGGGCCGGAATACTGACGTTTGAGGTGAGAAGGCCGAATGCAGTAGGGATAGCGGAGGAACTCGACGAAAAAAACAACATCATGATCAGGGACAGCGTTTTCTGCAATCACTCGTATTTCAACAAGATATACGGAAAGGGCTGGACTGAGCCGGGTCTGCCTCAGGAACATAAAATGACATACAGGGTTTCCTTCTATTTCTACAATACGATAGAAGAATGCGACGTGTTTATGGATACACTCGGCACTATTTTTAAAGAACGCAGTTATATATAAAAGCCTTTTAAACGGCTTGAATGGAACGTTTTCAGTGGACGAAACGCTTATCCGTTATTATCGAAAATTGCTCAGAGCAGGCTTTGAGCACGCGGGTTCTTTTAAAGACCCGTCGATATTCCTTGACTCTATCGGTGAAAAAATTGCCATTTGTTCACCGTCTGCCCGATACTACATTCATCTGTACATTATGGTAAAAGACAATACCATCGAGGATATTAAGTATTTATGTATTTGCGATCCACCGTCCAACGTTGCAGTAGAGATACTGTGTTCTCTTGTCAAAGGGAAAACCTTCGATGAAATAAGCCTTATTAAGGAAGATGTGTTTTCACGGATTATTAACGGTGAAAGTGATGACCTGCTCAAGAGAGCAAGAGGGCTTCTGGAGCTTCTAAACAGGGGGATAGAACGATTTGTTGCCGGCAGTAAGTGTGAATAGACAGACTATATAAATCGAAGCAGGCGGTATCTCTCCAGAGAGATACCGCCTGTCAGCTTATTTCGAACGGATATCAGCGTTCATGAAGACGACGGTCTTTATTTTCTACTGCAACAGGTACCGGAACCGGAGAATTATCTGGAATTAATGCCTGTGCTATTTCCTCTACAGTAGAAATAAGCTTTTGTTTTATTGCCTGTATGGTTTTATGTTTCCGTGTTTTTTTCATCTCTATTCTGTTTCACCTCCCCTGGTAATTCTATTGACATAATTTAAACGTAAATACTACTGTAATGTTAACAATAGCCGGATGCAGCTATAGTTTTTCCGGTGCTTTGCCTTTCACCTTTCTACGATAAGCCCGAATTATATCCGGTCGTCTCAATACTCCGACGAGTTGTCTCGGATTGTCGTGGCTTACTACAGGGATGCGACCGTATTCCTCTTCGCTCGTTTTAAGGACTCTGTCGAGAGTCTGGTCAGCATAGATAACGAAGGGAGACTTGGTTGCAATATCGCCCACAGTCTGGGGTGTTTCACCTGTGTGTGTACCCAGATGGCGTTCCACATCGGTCTGTGTAACGATTCCTTCGAGATATCCATCCTTGTCTACAACCGGAAAACCGTGGTGGCCTGTTTTGTGGAATTCAGTTAAAAGACGGTCAATACGCATGGTCAGGGGAACTGTTGGGAAATCACGGGTCATTGCCTCTTTTACTGTAATAGTACGCATGACATCGCTCATTTCTTCTTGCTCGATATCGATATGACGGCGAAGTAACTTGAGCGTGTAAATTGATTCCCGTTTAAGGGCATGGCTCAGGATTGTGCTGGCAACAACTGCAGTCATGAGGGGAAGTATAATAGCATAGTCATGAGTCATTTCAAATATAATAATTATTGCGGAAAAAGGGGCTCGTGCAGCGCCGGCGAACACAGCCGCCATTCCGACAATACCATATGCACCGGCGGGTGCGGTAATAGATGGAAAGAAATGCCCGAAGATTGAACCGACGGCTGTGCCGAGCATGGCACCGATAAAAAGGCTGGGTGCGAATATACCTCCACTACCGCCGCTCCCCAGAGTAAGTGACGTGGCAGCAGTTTTCAAGACGAACATGATAAGCAGCGTACCCAGTGCCAGCTCACCTGTTAATGCACTGGATATGCCTTCGTAGCAGACTCCGAAAAGGTCTTTACTATATAGACCTATAGCTCCCATTGCAATACCGCCCAATGCGGGTTTGACGTATTCGGGGATTTTTATAAGGTCGAACAGGTCTTCGCAGCGATATAGCAAGATTATAAATGCAACCGAAGCCAAACCGGCGAGAATGCCGACAACTATATAGAATAAAAATTCCCAGGAGCTAATCATACCAAATGAAGGTATAATAAATGCACGTACATTGCCTAAAAACACCTGTGCAAGAAAGTCGGCGACCACTGAACTTATAACGACATATGCAAATCTTCTGGTAACTACTCTTCCAAGTATTATTTCCAGTGCGAAGAAGACGCCGGCAATCGGCGCATTAAATGTAGCAGAGATGCCACCTGCGGCGCCGCAGGCTACCAGCATTTTTATGGTCTCGTCCGGCAATTTCAGCCATTGTCCTATGGCTGAACCGAAAGACGAACCTATCTGGACGATAGGGCCTTCCCTGCCTACCGATCCTCCGCTTCCAATACATACGGATGATGCAATTGCTTTAACTACGGATACACGAGGCCGTATGCGGCCTCCTTTTAACGCAACTGCTTCCATTACTTCGGGGACGCCATGCCCCTTAGCCTCGCGTGCCAGAAAATAGACCAGTATTCCCACGATCAGTCCGCCGACCGCTGGAACGATAATGACGTAATAGTTGCCCAAAAATGACAGGAGTTGACCGCCTAAATCGAAGAAGAGTGTATGGAAATTACGGATCAGCCACCTGAAAGCCACTGCTCCCAGACCGGCTACTACTCCGACCATTACGGAGAGTATGAGTCCCGTAATAATCTCAGATGAACGAATTCGGAGTAGGAGTGAATCGACTAGAATATGTAATGGTTTATCGGACATTATTCTATGTCTTTGTATACCTCTTTTCTTTATATTTTAAATATAAGCATGATTTTACAATTACAATTTCCTGCTATGTATCAGGTGTGTTCTGTGTGAGTATTTGCTCTTCACGTTCAAGTTCATCGAGCAAAGCTCTGCTATCGATCAGATGACGGTCAAATATTTCCCGTGCCAGGTCCAGCAACTGGTAGATTTTCGGGTCTTTGACTGTATAGAATACCTTTGCCCCTTCTCTGCGCGCCGTAACGAGATTCTTGGCGCGCAATGCCATGAGGTGTTGGGATGTGACAGATGCATCCAGCCCCAGGCTTTCCTGCAACTGCGACACGTTCTTTTCGCCCGACCGGATCAAACGTAGAATTTTAATACGGAGAGGATGCCCCAGTGTTTTAAATATCTCTGCCCTGAAGTTGTCCACCTGCATATCGGCCACGGATACAACTCCTTATAATATTATTAATTTAAAATATTTTAATATTCTTTAATGTAAAAAGTCAATGCTTGTGGGGTGGCTTTTTATCTAACGGTTATAGAATGGCGGTGTTTTGTAGTTGTAATTATATAGTAGAAAGTATTGCTCAGAGTCTGCTTTTGCAGGTTATTGACTTTTCGTTATCTGAAAACGAAAGATTTCCCGTGCAATATAAGAAAAATGAAGAGATTACAGTTTTTTATCCGTTTAAGGAGACCGGTGTATCGGTATTACCGAACTCCGGTTTCGCTAGAGTAGTGAAAATCAATGCCGGAATACCACAGGGAAGGAAAATGATTGTACCGGCAATACTTCCGGATAACGCCAGAGGCCAGTGCTTTTTCTTGATGCAGAATACACCGCCGATAATAGCCAGTATTCCAAGCAGAAGCAGCAAGAAACCTGTTACAGAATAAACGATTGCGATAACGGTGATTGCTTCGTCCGGAATCTGATTACCGTCGAACGAAATAAAAGCGAATATGATAATGGCTATTATACATGCGATTGCACTTAATATGCTGAATGCGCCGGAAATAATGGAGAGGACTCCGCCGAGCATCGTATATTTTTGCATTTCATATTCTCCCGTGTATATGTATTATTTCTTCAGACCAAAAACAGACTAAGGAAACAGGCCGGCAATATTCTAACACGAGCAGTGTGCAGGTACAATGGATTCGGCTGATAAATTTACGGCGTTCTTACTACCTTACAAAATTTATTTCTGATCGGGAATTAATCAAATTCAAATGTGTAAAGTATCAGGTCGTAGCAGTCTTTATACTGGTTGTAAACTTCGTCCGGTACCGAGTATATAACATTGTAGACGTTTTTACCCTTCACAAACGAAGTCATCGTATTTTCGAATGTATAGTTATAGTCGCCTACACTTGCCGCGAAACTGTACATGACCTTTATCGCCTGTGTACCGGCAACGGTAAGTTCCTCTTCGCTTATCAATGAATAGTCCTGAAGTGCCGTTTCGCCCGCCTGTTTGTTCTGCTCGATGTAATCACGTAATGATGTTTTTTTAGGCAGTTCTTTCACCACTACAGAAATAGTGATAAAGTGTGCCATGTCTCCAAGCATATCGCCTAGGAAAGCCACGGCAGCCCCCTGGTTTTCCACCAGTTGCATCTCGTTACAATATCTGGTTGAAAACTTGTAGTCTTCATTATGGTAGGGTTGGGATGCGTTAATAAGTTCATTCGACGGTACCGAGAGGGTCGCAGTAGGAAGAGGAGGATAGTTATCGGTTGGCGTGTTCCCATTACACCCGCAAGGTAGAATCATGGATATTGTTATAAGAAGGAATAGTAAACCTTTGACTATCGATTGTTTCATATTTCACCTTTTCAGTTGATCAAACAGTGTACCATCTTATCACAAGAGGCCCTGTTAATGAAAAACCAATTTACATAACCTCTATTCATTGTTCGCAAATACGGGTATCAGCAATTTTGAATTTTGATTGTTGCCTATGATAAAGGAGTTTTTGCAGTCTTACTGAATACGGGATTCTACAAGTTTAGCGTATTTGACAAGTCTGTCCAGATTGGAACACTCTCCAATACTTACGTAAACGTTGTTTTTTTGAAAGTAGATTATATACATGTCTGTCTCTTCCGGTAGCAACTCGGTTATTGTGGAATAGTATGCAAGGTCGCCGATATCGAGAATGTCAGTTACATATTGCTTATGATTGGACTTTATTTCATAAAAACTGGTAACCGCTTTTGAAACTGTGGTATAGATCACGACCAGATTATCCATCGACTCTTCACCGAGCCTGTAGTTGGCTCCATAAGTAGAGATCGTGTCTTTCATTGACGGTGCATAGTCATGTCGGAATTGATATCCGTCGGGTCCGACGTCTTCGGGTTTGAGCGCGATATCTTTTGCGCGGACATTCTCAATAACAGTAACGGATGCAGTCCTGGTCACATTGCCGCCGTCATTGCTTGCGGTGAGCCGGTATACCGTGCTCTGTGCAGGTGATAGTGACATACTGCCGGTAGGAGCAACTTCGCCAACTTCGTGGTCGATGCTTATTTTATCTGCCCCCGTCACTTCCCAGGTCGCCATAGTTGACTCTGCGGTCGTTATTTTCGGCGGGTCTATTGTAAAGGAAAGAATTACAGGCGGGTCTATTGCCACCGGTTGCTGTTCCGGTGCCGGTTCCGCTGTCTGGATATCGGGCATCACCGGCGATGATGGACTACAACTGAGAAAGTCCAGTACGAATAATATTCCTATAGCAAGTCCGACGAGGAGCAATATAATAGAGGCGCCTATGGCTATAACGCCGAAAAGCGATTTGTTACTTCCGCGTTTTTTAGGTGCAGGTGCCTCCGGATAAGTGGACTCAGGAGTTATGGGAGTTATGGTTTGAGGTTCCTGTGCAGGGGTATTTTCTGCGGGGGTATCTTCCGTGGGAGTATCTTCCGCTATGGTCTGTGGTTCTAATCTGGCTCCGCATTCATGGCAGAATTTTGATGGAGTATCTATGATTGTCCCGCATTGCGGACAATATTGCAGTAATTTTTCGCCGCATTGCCTGCAAAATTTATCGCCCTGGATATTTTCAGCGCCGCAGGCAGTACAGAGAGCCGGTTGCTGCATTTCAGTTATTTCCGTAATCTGTGATATTTATCGTTTTCATTTCCGATATCGAGTCAGATTATACATCTTGTGAGATTGAAGTAAAAGTGTGAACCGACACAGACTAATACTTATACAGAGGGTGCTTATTAATGGAAATCGATCGTGACAGTAATCCGGTATTATATTAATAAGCGCTTGTTCATTCCGGTCAAGTATACCATCGAAAAGGTATAGTGCGTTACGACATATATTCGGCCGGACTGAGGAGCGGTTTACCGGTAATAGTCCACTCCTGTTTGCAGCTCTGACAGACGATATGATTTCCAATATCCATGTCTGTAGTACCGCCGCAAATTGGACAGGGGGCGAGTAATTCTTTCAATCTGGGCACTATGACCGGTTTTTCTATCTGGTCTTCAAGTTTAATTGATAGCATAATTATCTTACCTCGTAAATTATTGTCCTGTTAATTACCATGTTTTTATTAAATGGTCTTTGTTGTCAGTATTACTTCTGCTCGGGGCTCGGGACGTTCTAATTTACTGTATTTACCTAATAAACGGATGATATGATAAATGGTTTACTTCAATTATTTTATAGTCCGGCGGACGGGACCCTGTCAGGTTGAAAAGTGATGACGGTTATCCGGAATCCATGTTTTTAAGCGATAAATGCTGTTTTGTTTAGACATATACAGTTGTATAATTTACATAATAATCATAATATTGTCTTCTGTCCTGTTAAGTAAAAAATAGTATGATAATAGCACCTGGAATTACCGGTTTATAACGATAATACGATTACAAATTGAATTTGACACGATACTGCGAAACATATTACAGGGAGGATTCACTATGAAAATTGTATGGCCTCTTGCGTCGGTAGCAGCGTTATACGGTGCGATAGCCGGCTCCTTCTTTGAAAAAACACCGTTGACAGCAGTGGCATTTGCATTACTCGGCGTAGTTTTTGCGATAGCAGCATATCTTGAAATCGTTAAAAGTAAAGATGAAAATGCCGGACCGCGAAAATAACCGTTCCTACATTATCGACGCACTGTAGCTATTACCGACTTTATTGTTAATGTGCTGTGTCCCGGCAGTTAATCTTGTTATAGCCGGTTACTGGTCTGTTTCCGAAAGCGGAGCAATGATATAGCTTCTACGTGAGACCTCTTTGTTATAAGAACTATAAAGAACCGCTGTATCCGGCTCTGTATTGTTCCAGATATTTCCAGGCAGGAAGTAATAACAGAATCCACCGGACTCGTAATGCACTTCTCCCGTATAAACTCTTACACTGTGATAAGGTTCCAGTACACAGGGTATTAATGGTGCTATCGTATATTCTTTTTCTTCGCTGTTGAATGCATAACTGAAAGGATAATAGGATGGGAATGTAAATGTAGGAAATCCACTGGTTATATTTACCAATCTCCAACCGCTTATGCTTTGCGGTGTACTGCTCATATTGCTTATTTCAATATATTCATCCGCCTCAATAATATCTTCCTCTTCCTTTATGCTTTCCAACAAGCCTCTTCCTTTATAGTTAATATGTGTAATCTGCACCGGAGATTCCGTGTCAGGTATCGTATGGTCATCTACGGCAATGCTCCATCGATAGAGATTGGTGGCAATCACCTTTATATAGTAGGTACCTGCGTCCAGTTCGATAGAGACCGTACCTGAACTGTCTGTACCGTGATTAGAGAATTGTTTCCTGAAGGTAATTTGCTCATCCTGTTTATAAACAAACACATCGAAAGCAGTATATTCGGGGTAAATACTATCAATCGCCCAGTGTATTCGCCACATATCGCTCGATATCGAAAACGGTGCCGTTGTATCATTTCCACTGCCCGTAAACGTTTCGATTCTTTTCCATTCAGCATCTTCAGTCACCGGGATATGCAACTCGATTTCTTCCGGCGGGGGATTTTTAACGAGCTGGTTCGACTGAAAAGAGAGAACCGGTAAATTCACGACCGGTGCAGGTGTACTGCATGCGGTTATCGGTGCCAATATAATGAACAATATCGCTGTTAAAATAAACTTATATGTCAGGTTGTCTTTCATACTGTACTATCAATCCGTTTTAATAATCCAACCGTATCTATACAGATTCAATAAAACTTTTATAACCGGTAATATTACGGCACATCATTATTATTATATGACGTAATAAACATGGAATAGCGGTTTCAAGTGGCACTTTAGTCCTGTGACATTAGTGCTACCTGCAAAAGGATAATAATAGGCGGACAATAATTATCACTACAGAAGAAAATAGTATCGGGTTAGCAGAGGAAGGTTATTAAACAAGATAATCTAAAGGAGCATAAATATAACAGGAACATCCTGTGATGCTCCTTCACATTTAATGTATAGCAGCTTTACGATCCGATCCCGTAAAACCAATTAGATATTGACCACAAAACGGTTATATAAGTTCCAGCATTCAATAATAGGATATACTTGAATATTATCATTTGTCAAGTAGTTTTGTCGATAAAAGTAGGGTAATGTCCTTGTATCTTTTGGGGTAAAAACCTCTTATTCTATGAAATACGTTTGTTTACTATTACATTTAAGTTACGTTCTGGCTTGCCGACAGCCCGGGGAATACCTGTAAAGAAAATAGTTAACGTTTGTATCCGGCATCTGTTGTTCATTGGTAACAGGAAAAAGCGTGTGGAAGAGAGATGGAGGCAAAGGACTCTGTTCATATAACAATAAACGGCAGACATCTTACGGGAGAGAAGGGGATGACTATTCTCGACCTTGCCGCACAAAACGGCATAGTGATACCCACACTCTGCCACAGGCCGGAACTCAGTCCGCTGGGAGCATGTCGTCTCTGTGTAGTCGAGGTTGAAGGTTCCAGGACACTGGTAGGTTCATGCCACACACCCATTGCCGAAGGTATGGTGATACATACAAATTCTTCCAGGGTTATGGAAGCGCGATTTGTTATTGTAGAGCTTCTTCTGTCAACACATACAGGAAATTGTTTTTTATGTGATAAGGCTAATATTTGCGAATTACGCAAGATCGCTGCTGAACTTGGAGTGGGGATCCCCCGATTTAAAGCAAGAAAACGTTATTATCCGGTTGATGATGTAAGCCTGTATATCGAACGGGACCTTTCTAAATGTATATTGTGCCGACGATGCATAAGAGCCTGTAATGAAATAGCAGGGGAACCTGCAGGAGTTCTCAGTATCGCTTATCGCGGGTTCGATTCGAAAGTAATTTTCGGCATGGACCAACCTCTGGATTCCGAAGCATGCCGGGACTGCGATGCATGTGTTTCATTATGTCCTACCGGTGCATTGAGAAGAAAAAGAATGCCGGGATCCCGAAAAAGCGGGACGGCATTGTTTATCACTACATAGAGCAGGGGGGCTATTATGGGAAGCAGGGAACAGGGAAAGTTGAGCCTGCTGCAACGGTTAGAGGAAGTGCAGGACGGATATGGCTGTATTTCCAGACAAACAATGCTGGAGCTTGCCGAGGAAAGGCATATGACTGTGAGCGATATTTACGGCATTACAACATTCTATTCCTTTTTATCGGTCAAACCTCAGGGGGCATATATAATACGCGTATGTAAAAGTCTTCCCTGTTTTCTGAAGAATTATGAGTCGATAGTACAATCTATAAAGAAAACGATCGGAATAAGTCCCGGTGAAACGACGGCGGATGGTACATATTCTTTATCTCTGACCAATTGTATCGGCGCGTGTGATAAAGCCCCGGCGATGATGGTTAATAACGATATTCACAATAATCTCACGCCGGTAAAGGTTGCGAAAATATTAAGGCAGTACCAGTGATTTCTGATTGTTGAAAGGATGTACGGGGGGTTCCTGTGGCGGAACAGAAGATCGTATTAAAGAATTGTGGTGTTATCGACCCGGAGAATATTGAAACCTTCCTGGGAAACGGCGGATTCAATGCCTGGAAAAAGGTTAGAGATACCATGTCTCAACAGGAAGTAATCGATGAGATAAAGGCGTCGGGGCTGCGGGGTCGTGGCGGGGCCGGTTTTCCCGTCGGCTTGAAATGGGAACTGGCTCGAAGGTCACCGGGAGAAAATAAATACATCATTTGCAATGCAGATGAAGGGGAAATCGGCACATTTAAGGATAAGTATATCCTTGAAAACGATCCTTTTTCCCTGATCGAGGCGATGATAATCGCATGTTACTCTATTGGTGCCCGTACAGGCTATATATATTTACGGGGGGAATATAACTTTCTGGTCGACAGAATTTTAAATACGTTGCAACAGGTGCGTGACAGGGGACTTATGGGCCCGGTGGAAATTGAATTGAGGATGGGAGCAGGCGCATATGTGTGTGGTGAGGAGTCGGCTCTGATGGAGTCAATTGAAGGGAAAAGGGGGGAAGTACGTTTCAAGCCTCCATTTCCGCCGTCAAGCGGGTTATGGGCAATGCCGACTATTATAAATAATGTGGAAACACTTATGAATATACCGCGGATAATAGAAAATGGAAGTGCCTGGTTTGCGGACATCGGTACGGATAAAAGTAAGGGGACAAAGGTGTTCTGTGTAAGCGGAGATGTGAAAAAGCCCGGCGTATACGAAATGGTTATGGGTAGTACATTGAGGGAACTGCTTGAAGACCTGGCGAGGGCTCGCGATATTCAAATAGTCCAGGTTGGAGGGGCAACCGGCAGGATACTACCCTATGAAATGATCGATACGCCGCTCTCCTTTGAAACGGTGCTCGGTGCCGGAGCAGTTATAGTATACGATAAAAGCCGTGATGTGATTGAAGTGCTTCATAGAACGATGGAGTTTATTGCAGAGGAGTCCTGCGGCAAGTGCGTACCGTGCCGGGAAGGTACGACTGTAATGAGTGAGACGTTAGAACGAATATGTAGGGGAAGAGGATCGGAATCTGATATAACGCTTCTGAAAATACTCTCTTCCGTCATGATGGATGCATCTATGTGCGGCTTGGGACAGGCAGCCCCGGTACCTGTTATGGATAGTTTGAACTATTTTCGCTATGTATATGAAAATCGATTAACGAATAAAGACCGGAGCGGACAGCTATGATAATGGTTACGGAAAGTAAACCCTTTGATGAGATTGTACAAATACTGAATGAATATAATACGGTCTATGTAATAGGATGTGGGACCTGTGCTACTATGTTGCATACAGGAGGTAAATCGGAAGTCGAGGAACTGAGCGGCAAATTGGAATCGGCAGGCAAGAAAATTGCAGGCGGGATGGTTATACCTACTGCGTGTGACGAGCTATCCGGAGATGCACTTGTCTGCAATGAGACAGATGTGAAAGAAGCTGATTGTATTCTGGTGATGTCCTGTGCTTTCGGAGTTCAGAATATCGCGATGCATACCGGTAAACGTGTTTTTCCTGCGTTGAACACTATGTTCATGGGAAAGGAAGAACCATTCGGAACAATTACCGAGCTTTGTATGCAGTGTGGCCGCTGTATTCTGGATAGGACCGCAGGTATTTGCCCCGTAGTAAACTGTGCAAAGAGCCTTTTAAACGGACCCTGCGGAGGCTCGGTAAACGGCAAATGTGAGGTATCGGCGGATATTCCGTGTGCCTGGCAATTGATTATCGATCGTTTGTCCGCTTTCAACCGGCTGGATGAATTGGAAAAAATACAGCCGATAAAAGACTGGAGTACGAGCAGTTCGGGGCTTCCACGGCGTATAAATTTAGGGATGTAACATTTTTTATTTACGGCGCTGTTTTTCAAATGCAGAGGAATACGGACGGAGGCAATTGAAATGAAGGCAGGGACAAATCTGGAAAAAATTCTTGAGAGCGGGCGGTTTGCCGTAACTGCCGAGGCCGGACCTCCAAAAGGGACAAGCCCGGCGGTGGTACAACGAAAAGGTGATGTACTTCGCTATTGCTGCGATGCCGTAAATGTAACCGACAACCAGACCGCTGTTGTCCGTATGTCGAGTATGGGTGGCTGTGTGCTCCTGAAGCAGCAGCGGATTGAACCTGTCATGCAAATGGTCTGCAGGGATAAAAACCGGATTGCGATACAGAGTGATTTACTTGCAGCCGTAGCACTTGGTATAAATAACGTCCTGTGTATCTCCGGTGACCATCAGTCATTCGGTAATCACCCGTCGGCAAAAGGTGTGTTTGACATCGATTCTATTCAATTGATACAGACCGCAAAGAAAATGAGAGATGAAAAGAAGTTCATTAACGATGAGGAGATTTCCGGCGAAGTGCCTCTTTTCATCGGGGCGGCTGCAAATCCCTTTGCCGATCCGTTTGATTTTCGTGTAACGCGTCTGGCTAAAAAAGTTGAAGCCGGTGCTGATTTTATCCAGACTCAGGCTGTATATAATGTCCCTAAATTTGTTCAATGGATGAAAATGGTTACAGATAGAGGGCTTGATAAAAGCACTCATATTCTGGCAGGAGTGATTCCAATCAGAACAGCAGGTATGGCACGCTATATGAAAGAATACGTCGCCGGAGTTGAGGTGCCGGATGAACTGCTTGTGAGAATGCAAAAATCAGAGAATGCCAAGGAAGAAGGAGTGAAGATCATCCTTGAGATCATAGAGCAACTCAAGGAAATTGAAGGTGTCCATGGTATTCATATCATGGCGGTTGGCTGGGAAGATATTGTACCTGAGATTGCAGAAAAGGCTGGATTAATGCCAAGGCCTGTATTATAATTTCCGCAGGAGGAGAGGCAATGCAAACGCATATTCTGGTAGTTGATGATGATCCTGATATTATTGAAATGATCACGCTTGTCCTGGAATCACGGGACTACAAAGTAACTACTGCAAAAGATGGCGTTGAAGCACTGGAGAAGTTGAAAGCGGAAAAGCCGAATTTGATGATCCTCGATCTGCTTATGCCTCGAATGGACGGGTTTAATGTATGTAAAGAGCTTCAAGATGCCAGGTGGTCCAAGTTCAGAGATATGCCTATCATCATTCTTACTTCCGTTCGGGAGGAGGCCAGCAGGCGACGTTATGAGCTTGAAACCGGACTTCAATTGAATGTAGATGACTATGTAGAAAAACCCGTATCGCCGGATACATTGATCGAACGGGTGGAAATGAATTTGAAAAAGAATAAAAAAGCCTGATATCTTTATGCCGGTTTAATTAACGCCATGAAACCGGAATGAACGGATTCACTTACCCCCTGCTCTATTTTTCGGTTAATCTTCGGGACCTGAACGACTGAACTACTTCAAACTCGGATTCTTTTTACCCTGTTTTTTTGCATAATTAATTAAAGTTGCACAGTTATCTCTTTACGTCTGCCTGATGACTGACTATAATGAGCTTCAGATGATACATCACAAAACAGCTCTTTATATCGCGTACGGAAAGAGGATTTTATGAGTCTGATACAAATGCTCAAGCGGAGTGAGGTATTT
>CAZAIO010000028.1:0-3216 GCA_964485235.1 uncultured Dehalococcoidales bacterium | reverse complement strand
TGGGGCTGGATGATGATGATCTGCAGAAGATAGCTGACCTCCCATCATGGCAAAGGTGTACATTTAAAGAGGACGAGCGTATTTTTTATGAGAAAGATAAAGCAACTCATTTTTATATTCTTGAGGAAGGAGAGATCAAGCTCTTCGTCACATTACATAATAAACGAACGGGCGAGATGACACAGGTCCCTGTCGACACAATTACGAAAGGCGATGTATTCGGATGGTCGTCGCTGGTATCTCCGCATACACTTACTATGACTGCAGTATGTATAAAACAGTCTATCGTTCTTTCAGTTGCGAGTGATGAACTTGCCAATCTGATGAATGAGAATAGTGCGCTCGGATATGAGGTAATGAAAGGCCTCGTCCGCATCATCAGCTCACGCTTGCGCGATTTGCTCGTATGGATATAAAGAGAAACTTCGAATAGTGATTGAGTAAGCTATTTACTATTTACGTAATAGTTTCTCCACTCTTTTGAGCAATTCTTGCGGAGATACAGGTTTGTCTATATAGTCCTCGGTATCCAGCGTGAGTCCCTGGCTGACACTCAGGGTAGTCTCTCCGACTCTATCGGCGAAACTGGTTAACATGATGACCGGAATGGCGTTAAGTTCCGGGTCCTTTTTTAATTCTTCGGCTGCGTTGAATCCATCCTTAACCGGCATAATAACATCCAGGATAATCAGGTCGGGTTTTTCGTTTTTTGCTTTATTTAATCCTTCATTGCCATTATAAGCAGTGATTACTTCATATGGTTTGCTTTCCAACACAAGCCTTGTTGCTTCAACGAAATCCCTGTCATCATCTACGAGTAATATTTTAACTTTGTCTGTCATTTCACTTGCACCTCCGGGATGATTTCTTGTACACGATCTTTTTATATACTACGTTCCAGTTGTCGATTGACTGAACGTATTAATATATCCGGGACTATCGGTTTTTCAATATAATCATCGGGGCTCAGTGTTTGTCCGGTTTCTAATTTGTAACGCCGGAGGCTGGCTTCTTCTCTTACAGAAGTAAGTATTATGATGGGCATGGAATGAAATTCGGTCCACTTAGCACTTTTCAACTCCTTGTAAACATCGAATCCATCCATTTTCGGCATGAGAAGATCCAGCATAAGCAAGTCCGGCTTCTCGACACTCAATTTATCAAAGCATTCAATACCGTTTTTTGCGGTAATTACTTTATGTCCTTGTGTCTCGAGTATAACCGTAACTACATCTCGAATATCAGGATCGTCATCAACCAATAGAATTTTTTTTTCGGACATCGGCTTCAACTTATAAAAAATTATATCAGAAAGCGAAATGATATTACATATACGGGATTCATTATTATTACTTTATTTTAATGTACTGATAAAAACTACGTCATTGAATGGACTGCTTTTGGGAGTGTGAAGCAGAATTTACATCCCCGCCCCGTTTTTTTACACGGACTTTCCACCCAGATATTGCCCCCGTGTGCCATGACTATTCTTTTTGATATGGATAGTCCGAGTCCGGTTCCTTTTGATTCGGTATTGCTTGTTCTGAAGAAGTCTTCGAATATTCGTGGTAGTTCGTTTTCAGGTATTCCGCAGCCGGTATCAGAAACTTCTACAAAGATATCATTGCCTTTTTCTGATACATCGATTTCAATTCTACCTTCACATGTATTACTGAGAGCGTTAGTAAAAAGGTTGGTGATAACCTGTTTCAGTCTGGGAATCGATCCCGATATCATTGGCAGGTCAGGCGGTATCTTTATTGAGAATTCAATGTTTTTCTGGGAGGCGAGGCTGTATCCTTCTTCAGCGAATGACTGAATTACTTCAAATATCGATATTTTTTCCATTTCAGGTACTAATTGCCCCATCTCTATACGCGGTATATCAAGCAGGTCGCTGATAAGTTGAAGCAATTCATTTATCCTCTGGCTGGACCTTTCCATCATGTGCTTTTGTTTCTCGTTCAGCTCACCGGTGAAACCGCTTAGCATAACGCTCAAAAAGCTTTGTATTGCAGAAAGAGGAGCTTTTAAATCATGTGCGGCAATACTGATAAACTGAAGGAACTTACGTTTTTCTTCTTCTAAATTACTGCGGTCTATAATACAGGTTGCCAGGTCTCTATCTGTGGACTCGAACAACTCCGCTCTCTCGAGTGCAAGTGCTCCGAGGTTTGCCAGAGCACCGAAAAAATTGACTTCCTGAGGTGAAATTTTCCTTTTTTGTGCCATATAAATACGTGCGATACCAATCGCCTCACCCCGGCGCATTAATGGGAGCGATAGAATTGACACAACCCCTTCTTTAATAGATTCTTCCCTGTATTGTGATCTCGGATCACTGGTAATATCCATTATCTGTACAGGTTTACCACTGAGCGGTAGTTTACTGCTTGCATCTATTTTTAAAGGTCCTTTTTTAACATAAGTTTCACTCAATCCGAAGTCTATTGTGTGTATCAGTTGCTTTTTATCCGGCGTCAATAACAATAATGACGATCCTTTAGCTTCAGCGGCTTTACAAAGAGTTTCTACGATGGTATTGAGTACATCAGCAGGTGCTACATTCGAATTTAATTTCTGGGATATCTCATAGAGTATTTTATAACGTTGTGAAGTTTTCATATTGTTTCGACCTCTCTCATGTCAGTAATATGTAAACCTGAACCATTGTTATTCATCACATTGTCTTTCTGCTTTAATGTGCACAGTTCGCTGATCTGACTTTCGATATAAGATGGGATGTCATGCTGCTTTTCGATATAAATCCGCACGCACCTGCATTACAACTGGCACGGATTGTTTCTGTGCTATCGCTCTGACTTAATATGAGTACTTTCGCATCGTTCCATGTTTTAATAATATGCCGGGTTGCTTCCAGTCCGTCCATACCTGGCATTATTATGTCCATGAGCACTACATCCGGCATGAGTTTTATCGTTTTTTCGATTGCCTCTTTACCATGCTTTGCCTCACCGATGACCTCTATATCTTTATGCATGTCCAGAATAATACGTATACTTTCCCTGACCATTTCCTGATCGTCGACTAAAAGAACACGTATTTTTTTTAACGTTTTGTCCAATTGTTTTTCGATGAAATATAAGATCCTGTCAGCTTTTATCGGCTTGAAAAAATAGTTAAACCGGGCCGGATTTTCGTAACCTTCGATGTTCGGTTCCACCGAAAAGTACGACGTTTCCGGACCGTTAATGA
>CAZAIO010000027.1:19182-24468 GCA_964485235.1 uncultured Dehalococcoidales bacterium | reverse complement strand
TGGCTGGGGATCCAGGATTCGAACCTGGCCTAACGGATCCAGAGTCCGTCGTCCTACCGCTAGACGAATCCCCAGCGTCATTGGCATTATAGCATGAGGCTGGAGAGCGGGCAAGACTTCACTCTTACTATCTTACCGTGAAATCCCGATAAACAACTACCGGTTAGCTATAGGTCTGCCGCCGCCGCATTAAGATAATCACCAGCGCTGCAATAAGTGCCAGGAGCAGAAAGCCCCAGAGCAGCAACAGGCCAAGTGTATTTTTCGAAATCGTTTCCTTTTCAACAGTATTCCCGATCACGGTAAAAAAGGTCGACTTTCCGTTCACATCGACATGGTATGTCCCCGGCTCATCACGGCTCACAACAAATTGTAGCGGGACCGCCGTATTCCCCTGAAGCATACCCGTTTTCACTGCTTCTTCCACACCGTTTATTTTCAGTGTGGCTGTGTAAGGTCCCTCTAAATCGCCTTTGTTTGCCATATTTGCGTAGATGATGACCTTTTGTCCCGTCTCTAATGTCTGCGGGTGTGCCCAAACATTGGTAGCCCTGACATTATGTGACGTTCCCATCGATGCCCCGCCGGAATCCATAAGCCAATTTTCATAAAAATCATCTTTTGCCACCTGCGTAATAGTAATGCTATCGCTTATCAGTTTTTCAGGTGGTAACGGGGAAGAAAGACTGCTAGCAAAAACCGGTTGAATTAAATCAAACGGAGCTTGAGCGACATAACTTTCACCGTATGGTGTCACTGTTATAGTCACTACTCCGGGCCCGGTACAGCATACGTTCCAGCTAAAATTGGTCGAAGAAGGACAGCTTGAACTAAACTCAGGACAACTCAAGCCGGTTGGTGCGGCTTTTGTTGCCGTATCATTTATCACAGCATTGCCGGTTACTGCTATTGTCGCGCTAACATTCATTACATCGCATCCGTTCACAGCATAAACAGGTCTGGAAAATAGAGAGTCTTTGCCAAAACTCCGGTCAGTTACTGCGCACGTAGCTGATACCGTAGCCGTTACTATAAAACAATTACCGGACTGTATCGTCGTATTATTAGCAGGAGACGTAATATTAGCTGTTAAAACATCTAAAGGACGAGCTGCAGTTTTATTATTGATTAAACCGGGTATTAGAGATCCACTAATAGCAAAGAATAACGCAATTACACAGATGATAGTCGCTTTCAATTTTCTTTTCATTTATTTACCCTCAAAAATAATATCCGGTATGATAAATATTAAGAATATATTAAGCGTAGTATATATAAAAGTATTGTCATATACAATACTTTATTGAGTCGTGAGTGTAATTTCTTTTTTCAGTTACCTAATAAGTTTGCTTTCTCCGGTAAACGATGATCACCAGCGCCGCAATGAGTGCCAGGAGCAAAAAGCCCCAGAGCAGCAACAGGCCAAGTGTATTTTTCGAAATCGTTTCCTTTTCAACAGTATTCCCGATCACGGTAAAAAAGGTCGACTTTCCGTTCACATCGACATGGTATGTCCCCGGCTCATCACGGCTCACAACAAATTGTAGCGGGACCGCCGTATTCCCCTGAAGCATACCCGTTTTCACTGCTTCTTCCACACCGTTTATTTTCAGTGTGGCTGTGTAAGGTCCCTCTAAATCGCCTTTGTTTGCCATATTTGCGTAGATGATGACCTTTTGTCCCGTCTCTAATGTCTGCGGGTGTGCCCAAACATTGGTAGCCCTGACATTATGTGACGTTCCCATCGATGCCCCGCCGGAATCCATAAGCCAATTTTCATAAAAATCATCTTTTGCCACCTGCGTAATAGTAATGCTATCGCTTATCAGTTTTTCAGGTGGTAACGGGGAATAAGGAGAAGAAGCAAAGACCGGTTGAATTAAATTGATTGGAGTTTGAGCTACGTTTAATTCAGCATATGGTGTAACGGTAATAGTCACTGCTCCGGGGCCGGTACAGCACACATTCCAGCTAAACGTGACCGAATCCGGACAGCTTGTACTATACTCAGGACAACTCAAACCGGTTGATGCGGCTTTTGTTGCCGTATCATTTATCACGGCATTGCCAGTTACGGTTATTGTTGCGCTAACATTTGTAACATTACATCCGTCTAAAGCATAAACAGGCCGTGACAACAGAGAACCTTTGTCAAAATTCTGGTCTATGACGGCACACAAAATTGAAATAGAAGCGTTCACTGCAAAACAATTACCGGTCTGTATAACGGCACCATTAGCAGGAGAGGTAATATTTGCAGTTAATGTGGGAGTAATAAAACCACCGTTGACCACTTCATTGTTTACGGCAGGAATAAAAATTCCACCCAAGGCAAGAAAAAGTGCCAGTGCAAAAATGCTCACTCCTTTTAATAGACTTTTCATCTCCCTACTCCTGACTAGTTTATTTTGTTGACAATTTTTAATTTAGTATATAGCAATTATTTTTTCAACACAATATCTGATTATAGTCTTGGGGATTTAACAACGATAATAATTCATTATGTATTATCATTCAGATCGAGCTATACTATTAATTCTTCTTCCAATATATTGTGAACACATACCAGCAAACGCAGTTATAGAAGCAACAAGAAAACATACTTTCATGCTCGTAAGAAACGCCGGATAATATTCCGGCGACATCTGAACATTACCGATAAAATGACCGAAAGCAATTGTGGCAATTCCAAGCCCTATTACCATTCCGGCACCTCTCATTGTAGCCTGCGTTCCCGATGCGGCACCCAGAAATTTCACATCGACCGAACTCATAATCGCATTAATATTCGGCGTGGTGAAAAGCCCCTGGCTTAAACCGACAAGGGCTAAAAAAAACATAAATGATACGATATCTGTTCTCTCATTCACAAAATAAAACAAAACCATTGCAATAACGGTAAAAAGCATACCGGTTGAAGCAATTATCTGTGGTTCTATTCTATCTGACAGTCTTCCGGATATAACAGCAAACACTGTTATAACTACAGGTTGTACCAGTAAAATGAGACCGGTAGTCTGAGGACTCAGCCCTTTAATATATTGCAGATAGAGACTTGCAAAAAAGGCGATCGAAGCCATAGCAATATAATTGAACATCGTAGCAAAATTTGAAAAGACAAATGGCCGGTTCCCCTTAAATACATTCAGATCAAGGACAGGATATCGTGCTTTTCTTTCAATTCGCACGAATAAAACCATACATGCAATTCCAATAACTACCAGAACTATTGCAAAGAGTGCCGGTAAATATGTGAAGCCAACCAAAATAAATATTATAGAAAGAGTAATAATAATTGTACCTGTTACATCCAATTTTTCACCATGTGAATCAGCCCATTCGCCTTTCAGTTTCCATAAAACGAGGACTACTACAATCACACTCAGTCCTCCGAAAAGGTAAAAAAGACTCCTCCAGCTCATATGCTGGGTAAGAACTCCACCAAGCGAAGGTCCACTGGCTATTCCGATATAGAGGGCAGCCGCATTGATACCAAACGCCTTCCCACGTTCTTTAACCGGAAACACTGATGAAAGAAGAGCCACTGCTGTACCCAGAGTCATACCTCCCGCTATGCCCTGTATCGCTCTGTAAATAATAAAAGATATTTCTGAGCCTGCTGTGGCACATAAAAAACCGGATATAACGTTTATTATAAACCCATAGAGGAATATTCTCTTTCTTCCCCAAATATCCCCGATCCGCCCGAAAGCTATAAACAATACTGTGGAAATAATTACAGTCGAATTTACTATCCAGACCATTAATACGGCATTCATAGACAGTTCTCTTGCGATCGAAGGAACAGCCACAGTGACCGCGTTCATATTCATTGCATTAATAAAAGATGAAGCTGCCGAAACTGCTAATGTGATCTTTTTAACTGAAGCCGTATTATTTACTTTTTTCAGAGTATCAGACATATATCACGTATAAACGATTTAAATGCGAATCATTTTTCAATGCAGAAAGAACCTGCCGAAAGCAATATATTTTATTGGAACTGTATAAAAGATGCCTTAAGTTGAAAAGTATATATTACCAACTTTAGAGAAGCAAATTTGAAAAGCATTGCGCGTACTATCTTTTTTATTCGTGCATTTTGATTACTACCATATTTATCATCAAATACCACTCTCTTTTTTGCACATTGAAATTATTACTTCAATCGATATTCCCATAGGTGTACCATAACGTGGACTATAATAATATAAAAAATCTGCGAGCATATACTTATAAATGCTTTATCATCGGGTGATATCATGCTACTATGTACTGCACTAACACTAGGAGGGACCTGAATATGCGGAAAGAAATCTGGATAGTCGGTTTTATCGCTTTTGCACTTGGTCTTTTAACTGCGATAGCCGGTAGCATTATTGCCCCGAGGAGCACAACGATAATACTAATACTGGTTGGACTGGGTACAATAGTAGGAGTTATCAATGTCACCAAAAAAGAGACCGTTGCATTTCTGGTAGCTACTATAGCATTAGTAGTCGTCGGTAATGTACTTGACCCTATTAAAAACACAGAACTCGGTTCATTATTCGATAACATGCTCAGCCTTATCGCTACTTTTATGGCTCCGGCTGCAATAATTGCGGCAATTAAAACACTTGTCTCTGTTGGATTTCCCGGCGAAACTACTTGAAATTCCTTTTTAAATATAGTATTGAAAGTTGGATTATATAGTGGCTGATAAAATGCTTAAAACGGAATGTTAAGGCTGGATAGTTACATTCTACAGTGAACAGTTGTTGGAAAGGTTTATAAATGATTGTGGTTCATTCATTGGAACATTATTTAATTTAAAAGGCTGGACATCTTTTTCATATCCAGCCTTTTAAAAAATTCCTTTTGTTCTTATTTTCAATATCTTCGTTTTATTCACCCCTCTACTAATTTTTTCCGTATATCTCACCTGGTCAATTTAGCGGTTGCAAGTTTCTTCTCACGTGCGGTCCTGGCTTCTTTCACTGCATGATATAAACCGCCTATGTTGAAGTACCATATCAGAGCCACCGGGAAGAGAATGATCGGGATTGCGATTATTGCTGCGATAATTAATGCTGCCATTTTATTTCTCCTTTCCCCTTATTTCTTTATTTTCTCAACCTTTCATCTATAGTATATACCATAGCTATTGCCCTGCCTTCCGCTATGCTACTCGTTTTAAACCTGTTAATATGCCTAATTATGATATAGTTAATTGTCACATTATACGCATTGGGAAAAGCAAGGAAACAGGTGAAAATACCTGCCGGAGATTTTTCTGTCTATTGA
>CAZAIO010000027.1:0-19082 GCA_964485235.1 uncultured Dehalococcoidales bacterium | reverse complement strand
GGATGAAAATAAATTTGAAGATTGACTATTAAAAACAATAATGATGATTTTCACACCGCTAATATTAAGCGAGATTATTGTGTTAAATCATTTTACGGTGTTATGCGATCGTGTGATGAAGCTTATTGATTGCCAGCGCGGTGATCAAAGCAAAAAAGCTCACGCCGAGAAAGACCCATAAGTATAAGTCCTGTCCTGTAGCATACCGGGCAACCGGAGACAATAACATACAAAGCCCACCGATAGTAATAAGTATCCAGACAATCCATTGTGTGAGTAATTTTATGATATTCTCCATGACTCCTGTATCTTTCTATTATCGATTTATTATAGAAACGGTAAATATGAGCTGTTAGTTTATTTGTTCAGGAAAATTTTTCGTATATCCTGATAAAAGTATTACCCTATTTGCATCTTTTATATTATTCCATGAATAAGTTCAGAGGAAACCCATCATTAGTACTTTTTTCATATAGTACCTTTGTACCCAGGATGGAACTCCATATACTTCTGCATGATATTATAATGTTTATATTGAGAATATTAATATAAACATTGAAATCGATGAGAAAAAATGTTGAAGTTATTGAGAATTGTCGCGGATGAGCTGGGGGTTTTTAAATTTCGTGCAATAGAAATGGTTGAGAGGCTTTTTAGTAACACCAAAATAGAATTTAACAAAAATATTACGATATTAAATCATATTTTAGCTATATACATTCTACAAAGATATTTTAGTATGGACAGGAATATTTTTCACCGGGTCTTCTTATTTTTTGGTAATGCAGTA
The DNA here is from genome assembly GCA_964485235.1 of uncultured Dehalococcoidales bacterium. Lineage (GTDB taxonomy): Bacteria > Chloroflexota > Dehalococcoidia > GIF9 > UBA5629 > CAZAIO01. The sequence continues at coordinate 18,292 of CAZAIO010000027.1, read as the reverse complement.
CAGAGCAAAGCGATAACCACACCAATCCCTGCAAGGCATATACCGTGAAATAATACCGATGTCATTGTGTGGAGAGATGAGCCGAAAAATAGAATTGCAAGCCCAAGAAGAATAACAATGCCTATCACGATTATTCCCACACTTAACCTGCTTGACTGGATTAACCGTCGATCTTCGTCCATCCTGCTTTCCAGAGTAGATATTGTCTCTTTTATCTGGAGAAGCTGATTTTCAATGCCGTCTTCTTCTACCTTCTGTAGATTTTCCGGTTGCTTGTCAGTATTCATAAATATAGTTCTTTTCTGAAATACAATTTATTATTACGATACAAGTAAAAATGCAGCCTTTACAGCCAGAGCAACAATAACAATACTGCACAGGACAATACCTGCAAACATGCTCATTAAGACTCGGTCATTATCCAGAATAGCTAGAAATTTTTTACCTTTTACCATTTTCATCATAACTGATGCCTTTCTTTCCTCCGTGTTTGAACACAAATATATACGACCCACAGGATCAAATTCATTCACGTATAATAATTACTTATTTTCACAAAACATAATTCATAAAACATGATACGTTCGTACTATTTCCGCGTGCGACTTAAGTAATATATGTGGCTATACGAATATTGATTGAACAGGCAGGATACTCGTTGTATCCGGTACAATTTTTACGATTTTCCCTCTGTTCTATTTCCGATCGGACTATAGGTACCATATACCTGCCATTACAATCATACTAACCAATCCGACCCCGCTGACGATAATTCCACTTAAAATCATGACGATGTATTTATCTCTATTAAATATTCTTTTATAAGTATTCATTTTAGCCCTCCGTTTTATATTCATGATCAAGTTATTTAAGTATAGACGGCAATACAGATACGTTCTTGACATTTTCCTGATATAAAACCAATGTCTAACTTATAAAATCTGGTATCACAAAAAGAAATAAAGTTTTCGGACTACAGGAATCCGAAAAAGTAAATGACAATTGATTAATTTGTCAGAGTATTTACCTGCTGTTATACTCAAATGAATATGAAGAGATTTGCCAGGCTTCACGACTTCGAAAAGAAAATTGGAATTACATTTAAAGATACCAGCCTTCTTGAACGTGTGTTTATTCATTCTTCGTATTCACATGAGAATCCTGAATATATTAATATCAACAACGAACGCCTTGAATTTCTAGGGGATTCTGTGCTTAATTTCGTTATCTCGGGAAAAATATTCCATGATTTTCCCGATCTTCCCGAAGGAAAGCTGACAGAGATTAGAGTCTCCCTAATCCGTGAGGAAACATTAGCTCAAATTGCTTCTACACTGGACCTCGGTAAATACCTTTTTCTGGGTAAAGGGGAAGAAGCAACAGGTGGACGAAAGCGACAAACAAACCTTGCCGATACCTTGGAAGCATTTATAGGAGCTCTTTTTCTCGACCAGGGACTGACCAGGACAAGAAATCTGATCCTTAAGCTATTTCACGATCAACTGTATTCAATAGATAGTAGCTCGGTAACAGTGAACTATAAATCCAGATTACAGGAATACACGCAATCGAAACATTCAATACTTCCAAAATACATACTCGTAGAGGAAAAAGGCCCCGATCACGACAAGGTCTTTGTAGTGCAGGTAATGATCGGAGACAGTATCATAGGCTTGGGGACCGGTAAAAGCAAGAAGGCCGCCGAGATGGATTCTGCCCGTCATGCCTGTAACGAGATCCAGATCCCCTGAGCCAATATATTTTTTCTTTTATAATAATGCCGGCGTTAATAAATATATTTCCGTACCGGCAGGCAATGTCTCTTCTTCAATCACGACTTCGCTCACACCCGATCGTGTGATATTCTTTTTCCCGCTGATAAAACCATCCACTTCAGTTATAGGAATATTTATTTTCTTTGTTTTATAGTGCATGGGGACAATGATATGCGGTTGCAGGTCGTCACAAATTTGTGTTGCAGCCAAAGCATCTATTGTAAAAAAGCCGCCGACCGGAATAAGAAGTACATCGACACTGCCTATTTCCTTTTTCTGCTCACCGGTTAACACATGACCCAGATCGCCCATATGGCAAATATTAATGCCGTCGACAGTGAAACAAAATACTATATTTTTTCCTCTCTGGCTTCCTGACGATTCATCGTGATAAGTCGCAATACCATTTATAGTTATGCCTTTGAGATCCGTTTTACCCGGTTTAGCAATTACTTCCGGTTTTCCCATGACAGTGCTAATAGCATTATGGTCCCCATGCTCATGACTTACTGTGACTATATCGGCAGATTCGTTCACTGCAGGATAACCGATGTTTCTATCCGGGGTATAAGGGTCGGTGATAATCCTCAATCCGGAATCCGATGTAATAAGGAATGACGAATGTGCAATATATTTTAGTTTCATATCTCTATTACCTCCGTTTAATTATTCGAAGCATAACCCATGATGAAATTAATCAATGTTCTTACACCGACACCGGTAGCGCCTTTGACAATGTAACCCTGTTCTTTATCCGATTGGTCTGTACTGGCTATATCGATATGGGCCCAATCCGTTTCTCCCACGAATTCGGATAGAAATTGTCCTGCAGTGATTGTACCCGCATACCTGCCACCCGTATTTTTAATATCAGCCACATCACTTTTATTGAAATCTTTATACTCTTCATACATAGGAAATTGCCATAAACGTTCTCCCGCTTTAGCACCGGCATCCTGAAGTCTATTTACCAATTCCTGTTTATTACCCATGATTCCACTACAAACGTCGCCTAAAGCAACCTTACACGCACCTGTCAAAGTAGCTATATCAACCAGCGGAGCAAATCCTTGCTTTACAGCATAACTGAGTGCATCAGCCATAATAAGTCTTCCTTCCGCATCTGTACTTATTATTTCTATGGTTTTGCCGTTCATCGCTCTTAAAACATCGCCCGGTTTTAATGCGCTCCCGCTGGGTAAGTTTTCAGTTGAAGGGATGAGTGCAGTAACGTTTATCGCAGGTTTAAGTTGAGCAATTGCTGCCATTGCCGCCATGACGGCTGCTCCACCTGCCATATCTCCCTTCATGTCCTTCATATTATCAGGTGGCTTTAATGAAATACCTCCGGAATCAAATGTGATGGCTTTCCCCACCAGCCCTAGAGTTTTTTCTGAATTGGGGGCACCTTTATAGCTCAGTATGATAAATTTCGGTGGTTGTTCACTTCCATTCGCTACGCCAAGCAATGCTCCCATTCCCTCTTGATTCATCCGCTCACGGTCTAAAACTGCCAGTGTAAGTCCATATTTTCGGGATATTTCTCCCGCCTTATCCGTCATATCGCCGGGGGTTAAAAAATTCGCCGGTTCGTTAATCAGATCTCTGGCTAAAATCGTTGCTTCCGAAAATATTTTTCCTTCCTGGCATGCCTTTTCTATATCAATTTGTTTTGACGATTCTCTTTCCACAATTATAAGCTCGGTAACATCCCCTGAATCTGCTTCTTCTGTTATATATTTCCTGAAACGATAGAGCCCCAGCATGCATCCCTCAACTATCGCAGTTGCCGTTTTTTTATAGTCTATATTTCCGGTACCTGCACCATGAAGAATAGTCGCTATTCTTTTACAATTGAGTTTTCGTAATCTGCGGCATGCCTGAGCCATCAAGATTCTTGTTTTGTCGATGGTAAAACCATCCTGTTTTCCCAGTCCGGCTACAGCTACAATGCGTGCAGGTATTTTTCCATATGTATGAATGATTGTCAGCTCATTCGTTTTACCCTTTATCTCTCCTGCTCCCATAAGATCAACGATAATTCCCCCCAGCGCCTTATCTACTGCTCCTGTTGCCCCACCCGGCACTTTGGTACCTTCGAACAGGTTGACTATTATGGCATCCGCGCTCACTCGTGTAATATCATCTATAATAACGTTTATATCCAAGTGAACCTCCTGACGTTGGAATATTATAATGTCTAAATTTATTTAACAGTGTTCCTGAGATCTCTATTTATTTATGGCTTTTATAACCTTATCCATCACCGGTTCTATATCTCCCGATGTATCGACGACATAATGGTCCCTCTTTATCCTGTCCATTTCAAGTTTCATCTTATTATAAACCTTCCAATCGGCATCTGATTTGTTTCCAGGGTCCATTCCCTTCTTCCTTTCATGTAGCCGTTGAAAGACCAGTGTCGCAGGTGCTTCTATGCTCACAATAATAAGTTTTGATCCGGTTTTTTCGGCAATCCGATAGAGCTGCTCACGATTATGCTCCGATAAATTAGTAGCATCGAATATTACAGGAATACCGTTATCTAATAAGGTCTCTATTAAACGATGACATGCGAGAAATAGTCTTGTGCTTTCTTCCTTACTATAATCGGGAATACCGCATAATATTTTTCGCAGCGTATCGCTCTCAAGAACACAAAATGGAGACCTCTCCGCCAGTTTACGGCAAAAATATGATTTCCCCGTTCCGGGTAATCCGCTTACCACAACAAATGCAGGCTCGATTCGCGACTCCGGTATCTTACCTGTATTTTCCCGTAGAAGAAGGAAATCCTTTTCTATACTCTCCGCTGTGTTCATCTTTGTAGAAATGAAAACACTTATTGGATATCCGTCGCAGTAATTCTAATCAGTTAACTACCGGCTTTTAAATTTTTAAATTCATCCAGAGTCATTATCTCAAACAGCCGTCCAAGTGGAATATGAAGGCTCTGCATTACTTTAATACCGCTTTCGTGCTCAGGTCTTCGCGGCGCTGCGCAGCAATCTTCTATAACTATTACATAGAAATCGTTCATAAAAGCATCCATTGCCGTTGTCATAACACAGGCAGTTGTACTTATTCCACTCACCACAACAGTATCGACATTGAGTGATCGCAACGTATCTTCAAGGCCGGTTTTAAAGAAAGCGCTCATCCTTCGCTTCGGCAAAATGATATCCCCTTCCTGTGGCATCAGTTCATCAATCACTTCTGCCCCTCTGGTACCCTGGATGCAATGCGGTTTCATTCTTCCCTTGAACAGAAAATCATCCGGCAAATAACTATCGTTGGCAAAAACGACAGGCATATTGTTTTCCCTGGCAAATCCCAACAGCTTCTGAAGAGGCGGAATTATTCTTCTGCCCTCATCTCCAATCTTATACGGAGAATCGACGTCGATATTATCTTTCAGCATATCTACAACAACAATCGCCTGTTTACTCATAAATAGCACCCTCTCAATATAATTACCTGTATCTTATGTAAACTTTTCAGACGTTACATTCATATTATTTTACAGGTACAGAAAACTATTATGCATCCGTATTCAGTGAGAGTCAACCTGACCGTGCTTAATAGACATTTTCATTTTTTCCATGATACATTATGTCATTTTCTTTGAAGCACTATTTATAATAAAACAGCTCACAAGATTAAAATTGTAAATGAGTCAATGGGATGATATAATTTTCGCAAAACTTCAGGAGGTTTTATATATGTCTCTGGATTGGGTACCGCGAGATAATGTATTAAAAGACCACCAGGTCTACACTGATGATCACTTTGGTACTGAGCCGCCATGCACTATGTATGAAAAGAAGCCTTTAATTAATCCGGCTACAGGTGAGCCGGTTGAAGGGCTTTTTAATGCATGGATAACGCTCAATAATCCTGCACAATATAATTCATACACCACAGAAATGGTAAAGGGTGTAATTGCAGGACTACACAAAGCATCGATGGACCGCACAATTGTGGCCACCATTTTCACCGCAGCCGGTGACAAAGCATTTTGCTCCGGCGGCAACACTAAAGAGTACGCAGAATACTACACACTAAGACCAAGGGAATACCGGGACTATATCGACCTGTTTGCCAGCATGGTAGATGGAATCCTAAAGAGCAGGACACCGGTTATCTGCCGCTGTAACGGGATGCGCATAGCCGGTGGTCAGGAACTCGGACAGGCATGTGACCTTACCATTGCCGCAGATACAGCAATGTTCGGCCAGGCAGGAACTCGTCATGGTTCTACACCTGACGGTGGTTCAACTGACTTTCTTCCCTGGATGCTTCCTACAATCGAAAATGCGATGTGGAATTGCGTTTCAAACGAGCAGTGGAGTGCATACAAAATGGAACGGCTCGGATTGATCACCAAAGCAATTCGGATCAAGAAAAACGACCAGGGCGAATGGGTAAGAGACCCGAGAATTGTCACCGATAAATATGTTGAGAACGGTGAAATAGTCTATGGAGAACCCAAGCCGGGTACAGGATTCAAGGAAGGAAATGCTACATTAAAAACGCTAAAAACAGATTTCTCACTCCTCGACGGTTTTATTGACAAGATGGTATGGACACTTGCCAATCTGATGCCGCTTTGCCTCCAGAAATCGATCGAGACAGTAAGAGTAAAGAAGAGGTATTTCTGGGATAGGACAAAGATGGACGCGGCGTACTGGCTGGGCGCTAATATGAATATGGAAGCATGGCTCGGCTTCAACGCCTTCAACACCGAAGAGTTGACAGGCTCCAGAACAGTCGATTTCATCAAATACAGACAACTTCTCGCACAGGGACATCCCTATGGCGACGAACTCTTCGAGAAAGTACTGTTCCCTCCCAAGAAGTAGAACAGCACAGTATATCGTATACAGGAAGCCCGGGATTAAATCCCGGGCTTCTTAATTTTCTCGGAACCTGTAGCCCGCTTCATTAACAGAAAATATATTATTAATATCATCAGGATAAACAGGGATTTTGACAATCTTGACAGTACCATTTTCATACGATAGAATTGCTCACGTTGAGATACCGCTCTGTTCATGGTAGACAACATAGCTCTATTACCCGCGACCGAGCCAGATACTTTTTATCCATCAGAGCGCTATAACCTGTAAAAAATCTTCGTAAAGGACGGAAATATACCGATGGAATTTGAAACCATTATTTTTGATAAAAAAGATGGAGTTGCACGAATTACACTGAACAGGCCCCCGTTAAATGTTCTTAACATCGCTATGATGAAAGAGATCAACAGTGCACTTGAAAGTTTACAGAATGATACATCTATAAAAGTGCTGGTGATAACCGGTAACGGCAAAGCATTTTCCGGCGGCGTCGATGTCGGGGATCACATAGGAGATAAGGTAACCGTGATGATCGATGTATTCCACAAAATGTTCCGGTTGCTTCATGCTCTTCCACAGCCTACACTTGCTGTATTGAACGGTTCAGCATTGGGCGGCGGTTGTGAACTGGCAGTATTCTGCGATATGGTTATCTCTGCGGAAACCGCAAAAATAGGTCAACCTGAGATAAAAGTAGGTGTATTCGCCCCGATCGCATCTATTGTCTTCCCTAAATTACTCAGCATGAATAAAGCACTCGAATTGCAGCTTACCGGTGATACAATCGATGCTCAGGAAGCAGTCCGAATAGGTCTGATCAACCAGGCTGTTCCTGCAGATAAACTCGAAGAAGCCGCGAATACCATGATACAAAAACTTTCGACCCTGAGCGGCACAGTATTAAGCTATACCAAAAAGAGCACATATCTCGGACTCGAATCCAATTTCGAAGAGGTCCTTCAAAAGGTAGAACATGTTTATCTTAAAGAGCTTATGAAAACGAAGGATGCGGAAGAGGGATTGCAGGCATTTCTGGAAAAAAGAACCCCGGTATGGAAAAACCAATAGTCAAATAATAATAGTTATAAAAGGAGGAATAAATGTCGAAAATACCTGCTAAGATTGAAGCATGGCAAATGACGGAACCGGGCAAACTTGAAAGGGCAAGTCTGGATGTTCCGGAGATAAAACCCGGTGAAGTACTTGTAGAAATCGCCGGTTGTGGCGTATGTCATACCGACCTCAGTTATTTCTATCATGGCGTTAAAACCATCACTCCTCCACCGCTTACGCTTGGACATGAGATAAGCGGCAGAGTGATAGCCGGTGATGAAAAATGGATCGGTAAAGAGGTTATCATCCCCGCGGTCATGCCCTGTAACAATTGTCCCATCTGTGCAATGGGAAGAAACAATCGCTGCCTTAATCAAAAAATGCCCGGAAACAGCCTTGGCAACCTTGGTGGTTTCGCCAGTCATATCGTAGTTCCCAGTATGGACCTTTGCGTTGTAGAAAACAGAGGCGATCTCCCTCTCGAAAATATGGCAGTAATTGCCGATGCAATTACGACTCCTTATCAGGCTGCGACGAGAGCAGAACTCAAAGAAGGAGACCTTGCTATCGTCGTAGGTACGACAGGTGGCGTCGGTGTATATATGACACAAATGTGCAAAGCGCTGGGTGCAAAAGAAGTAATCGGAATGGGCAGAAATGCAGAGAAGCTGGAAAGGTCGAAGCAGTACGGTGCAACTCACGTAATTAATATCAAAGACAAGTCCAGCAAAGACATCAAAGCTGAATTAAAAGAATACTGCAAATCTAAAAATGTTCCGTCCAACTTCGGCTGGAAAATCTTTGAATGCACCGGCGCACAGGAAGGACAACAGGTCGCTCTCGATCTGCTTTCTTTTGTGGGCAAGCTGATTGTAGTCGGTTTCGGAACCGCAGTAAATGAGTACAGTATATCCAGGTTAATGGCATTCGACGCCGATATTATCGGTTCATGGGGCTGCATACCGAAATATTATCCTAAAGTACGCGATATGGTGCTCAGCGGCAAGATCGAACTCATGGCACTTACGGAAACCCGCCCGATGAGCCAGATCAAAGAAACATTTGAGCAATCGAACAAAGGGCAACTCGCCAAACGCGTAGTGCTCACCCCTGACTTCTAATAGTTCGTATGCAATAAAAGAGACCTCCGGCGTGCTATATTGCCGGAGGTCTTCTTTTTTTAATAATAGTGAATATCTTTATGTTTCAGATTAATCACCTTCTGCTACATCAGGTATTTTTGCCGTTCGTCTTTTCTTTTGCTCCCCGACTGTTTTCTTACCCTCTTTTTCAATATGCGTTTCAGGAAAATTAGCTTCCTCTGCTATACCTTCCGGCAGTGTATTTCCGAAAAATATTTTTGTATGCGGCCATGGTATTTCAATACTCTCCTCGTCGAACACTTTCTTCAAACGAAATCGCAGTTCGCCCATTATCGCCCATTGTTCCATCGGCTTTGTTTCACCAAGTATCTTAATATCAATACCTGAATCTCCAAAAGAATCGACTCTCAGCACCTGCGGCGCCTGTAATATCCGTGGTGCCCAATCAGGATCATTTGCCAGCTCGTTGCCTACTCTATTTATCACATTGAATACCCGGGCAAGGTCTTCACCATAGCCAACAGAGATATTCATATTGATTCTCGAACGCTCTTTTGTATAATTGCTTGCGACTGAGATATCTCCATTCGGAACAGTATGTACTATTCCATCGAGATCCCGCAATACAGTCCTCCTCAGGTTCACTTCCTCTACCGAACCGGTAATGCCGGCAATTTTCACAACATCGCCTACTCCATACTGATTCTCAAGTAGTATAAGCATTCCATTAAAAATATCTTTAACCAGATGTTGCGCTCCGAAGCCTACTGCAATACCGGCAACTCCAAGCCCCGCAAGTGCAGGCGCTATATTAATTTCAAGCTCCGATAACACCATAAACACGGTAATGATAACAATCAGGACAGCACCTGTATCGATGAATACATTGCTCAGCGTGTCTGTCCTCTTTTTAATTGCCGATTTCGGTTTTTTTCTCATTGCACTGGTAAGAGTTCTGCCCACAACCACAGGAATAAAGTGACGTAAAGCAAAATAAATGGCGAGCGCGATGATAATAATAAGTAAAATACGCCACCCGTGATTACTAAGCCAGCTCGTCACTATTGTCCAGTCCATTCAATTACACCTCTTTTTATCGATTCTAACAAAACAATTATGAATTGCCAACAGATTAATCGTTGACCATCGACAAAACATTAAGTTAATGAATTAAAGATTTCGTATAGTATAATCAATAAAAATTGATTAACTTATTTACTTTTATCCACTGATAAATTTCGTATTTGTCAGAAATACGGTATAATAGCCAAAATATATTACCCGGATTATCCAGGATATAATGATTGAATTCCGATCTACGCCTAAAAGATTTGCAACTCATTCTGAAATCGAAGAAATCACCAAACAGATTGAGTCCAGACTATTTCCCCGTCTGATAATGTTCTCCGATATTATCAACCGGTATGTCGATATTGTTTTAAAAGACCATGTAAACTGGTTATGGGTCGATGCTCTTATCGTCCTCACTACCAGAAATGGAATCCTGACTATAGGTCAACTTGCTCATATCATGCTCCGCTCTAATCACGCTATCACCAAACTCGTCGATAGTCTTGAAGATAAAGGGCTGGTAAAAAGGCGCAGGATGGGTAAAGACCGCAGGACCATCCACATACAATTAACTTCAGGCGGCATAAACTACATGGTCCAGATAATAAATAGAATTGATACCGCGGAAAAAGCACTTTTATCGTACCTGGAGCAGGATGAGGACAAAATATTATTAATTACAATAGACAAAATCAGCAAGAACCTCGTCGAAAAAACGAACAGTGTAATTAAATAATTAATATTTAATTTGCCATCGGTCTAATCGATCCATCCATTTACAAACCATTAATTCTCCTGCTTATGTTTTTTAATCTCAGGTAATTATACGGAATAAATACATGCTTATAATTACTTTTTTCCAGTCCGGTTATTACAGATTACGGTCCTGCAAATATCTGACACGCCCATATCTTTCCGCTACTGTCAATGACAATACCCATACCGGAAATCGTATATGCCGGATTCAGCATATTTGTCCTGTGTCCGGGAGAATCGTACCATTGTTGTGCCATAGCAGTGGCGTTACACGGCGTAAAATTATACAGGACATTTTCAGCGCATGCGTTCATACCGGGTATACTTGCCCGTATTGAATCTGCTCTGGCATTAAAATTATCATGACTGAGTGTTCCGGCATTTGCCATATATTGAGCATGTTGCCGGCAGAGCCCGTCTATATATGAATTTCTCGTTAAAGCAGGTATTCCATTACTTGCCCGCACTGCATTTACTGCATTGAATAATGCCTGTTCGCAGGAAGCGGTTTCCGCAGGTGACGGTGGAGGAGCTGCGGTTACTGTAACGGTCACCTGCCGGGTTACTGAACCTGCCGAATTGGTTGCCGTCAATGTATACGTTGTAGTGGAAGCAGGAGAACATGTAGCACTTCCCGATGCTGGAACCGATGGCGCGCCGGGCGCTATCGATATGGATGTGGCACCGGTTACGCTCCAGCCCAATGTTGAACTTCCACCGGCTGTAATACTGGTTGGACTGGCGGTAAATGAATTGATGACAGGTACTGCAGCAGGCGCTGCCGCAACCGTTACGGTTACCTGCCGGGTTACGGAACCTGCTGTATTGGTTGCCGTTAATGTATATGTCGTGGTAGAAGCAGGAGAACACGTTGCACTTCCCGATGCTGGAACCGATGGTGCTCCCGGCGTTATCGATATGGACGTGGCACCGGTTACGCTCCAGCCCAATGTTGAACTTCCACCGGCTGTAATACTGGTCGGACTGGCGGTAAAGTAATTAATGACCGGTACTGCGGCAGGCGCTGCAGCAACCGTAACGGTCACCTGCCGTGTTACGGAACCTGCGATATTTGTCGCTGTAAGCGTATAAGTTGTTGTCGTCACAGGAGAACTGGTAGCACTCCCCGATGCCGGAAGCGATGCTGCCCCTGGTGTTATCGAAACAAATGTGGCACCGGTTACGCTCCAGCTCAGCAATGAACTTCCACCGGCTGTAATACTGGTCGGACTGGCAGTAAAGGAATTGATCACCGGGACTGTAGCAGGCGATGCAGCGGCAACAAGTATAGTTGCAGTATCGGTAACACTACCTGCAGTATTTATTGCTGTCATAGTATAAGTGACAGTGGAATAAGGACGTACAATCATATAACCTGAACTGAAAGGTATTTGACCGATACCATTATCGATAGATAGAGATGTCGCACCGGTAACATTCCACGTCAACATGACATTACTACCGGCATCTACTGCATCCGGTTCGGCTGCGAAAGAAAGTATGACAGGCGCGGCAACAGGAGCCGGAGGAGATGAAGCGGCATTAACTGTAACGGTAACAGATTCAGTAACACTGCCTGCTTCATTGGTAGCCGTTAATACATATGTAGTGGTCGTAGAAGGTGCACTTGTAGCACTCCCTGTTTCAGGCACCGAAGAGGCACCCGGTGTAATAGAAACTGAAGTAGCCCCCGTGACATCCCAGTCAAGTATAGAATTCTCACCTTTATTGATACTGTCAGGACTGGCAACAAATGATTTAATAACCGGTAATGCGACCTGTGTGCTTTCAGCCGTCACTTCAACAGTTACAGATCGGGTAATGCTTCCAGAAGAATTCGAGGCAGTCAGGATATACGTATCGGTATCCGGCGGAGAAACCTCCCTGTTACCGACAAAACTAACGGTTCCAATTCCATGATCAATACTCACTTCTGTTGCACCTGAGACCGCCCATTCCAGTAGACAGGCATCGCCCTGTGTAATACTTTCAGGATCAACATAGAAAGCATTTATAACAGGCGGTTCGCCCGCAGGTTTCACATGTCCGAATATCTCCTTAAGATTTGAATTAAGCCCTTCTATTATTTGTGAAGGCATTTCCGCCAGGCCATGCGTCGATTGCTCCGTTAAAACGTGACGAATATTGTCCTTTGCTAAAACTAATGCCGTACCAAGAGCAAGTACAATAACTGCACCTGCAATCAGCCCCGCAAGAACCTTTCCCCGTAGAAATTTCTTCTTTTTTACAGGTTTCGTAACCGGCTCATCAATTTTAGCCGCCGGTTTTTCTTCTGTTACAGGTGCGACCGGAGCTACAGAACTTATAGTGAATACGTAATCTCCGATTCCGACAGAATCTCCCTCTTTCAGCCCGTACGGTTCATTAGGTTTTATCTTTGCTCCATTTACAAGGGTGCCGTTGCTGCTGTCCAGGTCGGTAATTCGCGGCTTTCCCTCGGAGAAATCTATCTGCGCGTGATGTCTCGATACCTGTGCGTCATCCAGCACAATAGAATTATCGGTACTTCTGCCAACAGTGGTAACCGGCTGATCAAGGGATAATTCTTTTACATCTGTCCCTCGGGACATCTTCAATTTAAAAGAAATTCCCATAGCCGTCTCCTTTTATCTTGATTAGCCGGTGCTTTTGAAAAACAATACATCCTTAATGCATTGGTCAGCAATTTTGATGTAAATATATTACAACACTTCATCCTCAGTTCTAACAGTAATGGAGGGAAAATCATTGCTGAAGCTGGTCAATTTTAGCTTCGGTATAGCAACATGTCAAGTGTTTTAAAATACACAAACTCAGAGGAAGATTTCTTTAATTCTATTACCGGTATGACAAACAGGCCTTATCCGGTAAAATCAGATAAATATTCGCGCATTTTGATTATCAGGTCCCATATCAAACACGATGTAGCATGGTTTAACCATGATTTTGAAAACCAGGTATGCAATCTTCCGCCTATAAACTGTCCCATAAAAAAAGAGCCGATCAATACCGGAAAACTGATAAATTCCCATCCTAGTCCCATGTAATATCGAAGAAATATAACAACGGGTACAACAAGATGAATAGATAGAATCCACTGTAATGAGAACCTTCTGGTATTAGCCCTCCAGTAACCGAAAGGAATATTAATAAAGAATACGATGATTGCAGTTTCAAGTAGGCTCATACTTTCATCCCTGCTAAATTATAATTCCGCTGACGTAAATTCTACAACTTATATAATACAATCAGCTATTCCGATAACGGTTTCTGTCTAATAAACTGTTCACCGGTGAAAGCATTAACGTGATAAGAGGCCTATCCCCCAATTATTTTTTATTAAAAAGTAACATTCTCATTTCAAATATATATAATACAACCCGCACTTCATAACTAATCGGCACTCCACATTTTACTGTTAATATGATATGCTTCCTTCCTATGAATAAATCTGATATAGCCTTTTCACTTATGTCTTCCGGCCGAATGAATTGCGCACAGACTGTATTAACGAGCTATGCTGAAAAATACGGACTCGAGCGTAAACTTGCCCTTAAACTGGCCCAGGGGTTCGGCGGCGGTATGGGACGTACCGGAAGTGTATGTGGGGCAATAACAGCTGCTTATATGGTGATCGGCCTTACACAGGAGGTATGGGAAAAAGACCCGCGTCAGAGTATGGAAAAAACTTACGAATATATCCGTGAATTCAACATGAGATTCAAGGCAATTCACAATTCCACATTATGTAAAGAACTTCTCGGTTATGATTTAAGCAAACCGGAAGACCTCGCACTCGCACGCAGTAAGCAGATATTTACGTCTGTCTGTCCCGCTTTCGTTGCTGACGCTGTAAAAATATTAGATGATATGTTGGGCTCCGACTGAGCAGACCTCTCTGACAACATATTTGATATCACAATACATTTTACAGAATTCTAACCGGTCAACCTGCATAAGATACGTATCTCTTTAATAAACCTGCGTTATTAAAAATTATCCCACAGCCCATCCCAAGAATAGCGGCCACACTATAATACCGAGTATAATTTTCCACCAGACCAGCTTAGCAAATGCGATAGTAAATAACCATCCTGCAAACCAGAATGCCCCTCCAAGGCTTGCTCCAGTGTTATGATTTGCATGTTTTTTCTCCATTGTATTAACCTCCTTTTAATTTTAATAGACGATTAATAATGGCCTGAACATTTAGATTATTGTACTATCCGTGTATTTAGAGGGCAATAGCTATCAGACCGGTTCCCGGAATAAATAAATAATATGTGTTATTGCCAGAGGAGTGTATTCGTAAACCTACGTAAATAGGGGGAAAAGGGACGCAACTATATACTGGTGACCTGTGATAACATCGATTATTAGTGGTTTGTGGCAATTGCTTCCGAAGCTAGACGGTATCTTCAGGCAGGATTCACCGCTTAAGTGTTTTTTTATTTCGTGATGCCTCGTACTCTTTACGGCGTTCCTCTATTTTCTCCTGGTTTGTCCGTTGCACCTCGGTCATCCATCTCGCCGCCCAGTCATGGTAGCTCTCAGTATCCCAAACTTCATCCATGATCTTCTCAACTCCGTCAGAATACTTCTTCATCTCAGGAGCGAGGGTGGTGAACATCTCTTCAGCACCCGGGTGTGTTGACCTGGCACCATGTTGCTGGATTATGCCCCACATAGTCTGCGGGTGGTCTATCATCGGGCAGGGGCGCAACGTGTTATAGCTAAACGGCTGATTTTCTCTAATACCCTTGAAGAAGGGGGATTTGAGCGCATCGATAAGGCTGCATTCATTGATATTATGAGTTGCGAAGTGGCAAAAGATGCACGGCTCCACGTCTCCTCTGTGATTGATGTGAAAATAAGCCCTGCCTCCGGCGATGCAGCCGCCGGTCAGCGCCCCGTCGCTCCAGAAATCGGCGGCTAATATCGGCTTGGTTTGTCGATAGTGAGATATAGCAGCTCTGAGCTGATTGCGCTGCTCGGGAGTCGGCATCAGTTCCATATCCGGTTTATCACCCACGGGCATATAAAGGAATAGCCAGCCATACAAAGCCCCCTTCTCGATAAGCAGGTCTATCCACTCCTCGGAGCAAATAACATCGATATTTTCACGGGTCAACAGTGAGGAGAAGCCGAAAACACAGCCGGCTTCACGAAGATTATCCATAGCCTGCATGACATTATCGAAGGCACCTTCTCCCCGCGAGGGATCTGTATACTCAGCCGGACCATTGACACTAAGTTGGGGTGCAATATTGCCCAGTTCGACCAGTCTTTTTGCCATAGCCTTATCTATGAAAGACCCGTTGGTATATATTTGGAAGAATGATTTATTATGTTTTTTTATTGTATCCAGCAGTTCGGGGTAGATGAACGGCTCTCCTCCCAGTATCACGAAGAAGTTCATACCTATATTTTCGGCTTCCTGGAGCACACGATCGAATACCTCCGGCTTCATATCGTCCTTGCGTTCATAGCTCGCGGCATAGCAGCCCTTGCAGCGGTAGTTACATCTCATTGACGGCGATATCAGCATTACTGCCGGAGGAATCACGCCGTATTCGGTTTGGTAGCGTTCCATCAAGTCCCTATCGGGGAAGAACATGCTTACCACCATGCGAGCTATATAGCGCCGACGCACATTGGGATGTATATTCTTAAGTATTCTTCCCAAGAATTCACGTCCTGGTTTTCCCTCCTCAAGCCAGCGATGAAACCAGTCTTGAACGATAGCATCCTTTTCGTTTTTGGTAATACGGTCAATTGTTTTGACAAGATACTCGGCATTCTTATCTGGATTGTTGCCTAAAAGACCTAAGGCTTGGCCAAGCGCTCTCTCTTCCAGTTCTCTCTTGGTTCGATGTACAATTCGTTTGCCTATTCTGGTTACCATAATTATCCCTCCCACCGAAATTTTTTTGAGATAGTCTGAGTAGTATTTTCTCGTAGTTATTTTGTTTAGAAATTGCGCTTATGAAATATGAACTAACGGAGGTCATTAAGATGCCTAATATTCCCTACGTTAATTCCTAGCCATAATTTACGTATTTACATTTATGGTAAAGTTTAGTGTATGTAATAGTTATAAAACTTCATCGAAAAGTATTACAGATTTATGACATTTCAAGAATATTTGTTACTTGAGAAGCTCAACAAATCAGAGAATGCGATCCATAACCCAATGAAATTTAAACTTCATTTTGGAAGACTGCTTGAATCTGAAGATCTTTTCGTTTCAAATTTTTTCTAAGTTTACAAAATGAGTTATTGTGACAGCGTTCGGGTACAGTTGAACAATACCGAGTATTGTGCAAAATAACTGGGAATTAAGAGGAACCAATATAGGGCCTTGTATAGCAGGAAGTAATTAGAATTCTGCTGTGCCTTCCAAAGTAACTATTTCAATGGAAGAAGGTCCGCTGCCAAGCTTAAGATATGGCGTGGAATCCTTGAGATGTATTAATTCACCATGAGTGGTAGAAACATATTCTATATCCAATAATCTGAAACCTTTAGGTTCTGAAACAAGCTTTTTGTCCTCTATATAGCATAAGACATCTAATTCAGGATCAAATTTATTCAGGTGTTCTTTAAGCTCACGTACCTTCATATCAATTCTTATTATAAACGTTGTAGTTGGATGATACATTTGTCAGATTTGTGCAGCGGTACACCGATTTATCACCGAAAGGGAAAATGTAAAATCAGCAAAATCAATCCAACGACTGCATATTTTTAGTGGTTGTCGATTATAATGCCATCATATTCAAGAGATTCAACGATTCTTAAAAGGCTGGTTTATTGAGCCGAATAAAGGCAAGCGTATCATACTTATAGAGGTTGTAACATATAAATCATCTCAATCAACGTCTAATATAAAGTTATAGGTAACTTTATCCTCTTCATTGGCATCTATAATATTCATAACCAGAGAACTATCAAATAGTGAATCTTTTTGGTTTCCTTTTTCTCCAGGGAAAAATAACTGAACATTAAGAATCGGAGACTTACTATTAGCCCTTACCTTCGTATGGATATGTGCCGTGCGGGGACCGTATCCTATTGGTCTAACCGTTTCCAGATGATAACGTCCGTTTTTATCCGTATATTGATGTCCACGTAGATTATATCCATTATTATCATACGCTCCCCTTCCATCTGCCTGCCAAAAATCTAGCCATGCGTTCTCGATCGGCCGACAATTTCTGTCGAACACATACCCTTCTATAACGATCCTGCGACCTGCAGTACCAGGCTCGGCAATGCTGGTGCGTTTGGGAGAACCTGACTTATAGAATGGACCTTCCTCTACTAATGGTGTCAATCTGCCATTACATTCCGCAGGGACATTGCCTTGAGTTCTTTGGGATCTTTTTACTATATGATGCGTTCCTTTAATATTCTCTGCTGACATGACATACCCCCTATATTGATATATTTCCTCAAAGTTTTGCGGGTTTCGACAAGTAGTACAGGACAGGTCTCACCGATGCCCACCTTTATCTCGTCCATATCTTACCCATATCCGTATACTTAACAGGTGGTTATACTCGAAAATACGTTCAACCATTTATTTATAAAAAAGTATACATCAGGGAGTAAAAAACCGTATATAACCTAGGTCATATTTAAGCAATAAGCTTATAGAAACAGAATACAAGAA
>CAZAIO010000026.1:0-24538 GCA_964485235.1 uncultured Dehalococcoidales bacterium | reverse complement strand
GGCACGCTGAGCTCTTCTTTATCGTCTATATACATGACAACCTTATAATTTCCCAGCGGCCAACCGTTGTCCGGTCTGGTCAGTGATGCATACATATAGCGCGAATCCCCTGCCTCAGTGCTCCACTCCCCTATCACGTAGTCCTTGAGGTCTTCCATTTCGCCTTCTATATAAATCCATACAGCTTTAACCTCAGTATCAGAGGGCGCATTCGAAATTTTAAATGTACAAAATATCTCCGGAGTGTCCTCATGAAATACATCGGTGAGACCAACAGGTCTCAGATCGCTATCCACGCCGGTGCTCATTTTCGCTTCGCTTAAAGAAGCAGTAGTAAAACTCACTTCGGCTTCGCAGCTAACTAGAGGTACAACCAATAAGAATAATACAATAATAAACGGGTATTTTGTTATTTTCATATCAATGCTCGTCGCATACCGCCACCATATATTTCTGCTGCGAAGTCCTTTTAAACCGCGAAGCAGAACATTCAATTATACGGCACCGGCACGTTAATATATTTGAGCCAGCGAATGCTGTATTAAGCTATGAATACGAAGAATGACTGCTGCTATACAGCTTTCTTCGCTTCTTCCTTGATTTCAGCTGCCTTTTCTTTTGCTTCGGCGACGATCACTTTAGCCTTTTCCTTTGCCTCTGTCACAACCTCTTCCGCTTTTTCTTTTGCATGCTCGGCTTTTTCCTTCAACATAGCTCTCGTTTCGGTTCCTGAATGCGGGGCATAAAGAATACCCACCGCCGCACCGATGACAGCACCCATTATAAAACCGACTATAAAAGATCTACCTGAACTTTGTTCTGACATTTTTACCTCCTTTATGTTGTAAGCAAATTAGGTCGCGATAACAGCAACGTGCTCTACTATTTTGATTTTACAGGAATAACATATCTATGACAATATATCCGATACAAGAAAATATCGCGCGATTATTGCGGCAAGTTGTTTTTATCTTTATACTTAATTGAGAACAATGAAAAAATATAAGGTACTTGTTGCGGAGGACGATAAAAACCTCCTGGACATCCTCAAATACAATATGGAAAAAGAGGGATACCAGGTGGTCACTGCACAGAACGGCGCAAAAGCGCTGGAACAGGTACGCAGTGAAAATCCGGACCTGATTATCCTCGATATTATGCTTCCCGAAGTGGATGGTTTCGAAGTATGCCGTATTGTACGAAAAGAAATGACCGTTCCGATACTTATGCTCACCGCAAAAGCCGACGAGGTCGACAAGATCGTTGGACTGGAACTCGGCGCTGACGATTATATGACAAAACCGTTCAGTATGCGTGAACTGATCGCCCGCAGCAAGGCAATGTTGCGTCGTATCGAACTGGTGAAACAGAGCCTTGCTCAGCCTGTCGCTCAACCCTCCTCGGCGCTTAAATTCGGCGATATCGAACTGGACACAGCCCGTCATGTAGTATCGAAAAAGAAGAGTCCTATCGACCTGGGTCCTAAAGAGTTCGATCTCCTGGCTTTCCTGATGCTCAATAAAGGACAGGTATTCAGCCGCGATACACTGCTGGACAGGGTATGGGGCTATGAGTTTTCCGGGGATACCAGGACAGTGGATGTCCATATAAGATGGCTCCGGCAAAAAATCGAAGCCAATCCGGACAAGCCGGCACATCTGCGAACAGTGCGCGGAGTAGGATATAAATTCGAAGGATAGTCCATGTTCCGAAGTATCAGATGGCGAATTGCTCTTACATTTACCGCTCTCATCATAATAACGCTTCTGGGCCTTAGCATTTTCATCACAAGAACGGTCAAGAACCACTATATAGACACGTTGAAAACACAACTTGCCGGTCAGGCATTCCTCGTGAGCGAAAGCATATCACCTTATCTTGCGGATAGTGATACGGCAATGATCGATGCGATCAGCAAACAGTACGGCGAACAGGTACATACCAGGATAACCATAATCGCAAAAGACGGGACTGTGCTGGGTGATACCTATGAGGACCCGGCTACAATGGAAAATCATGAAAACCGGCCTGAGGTAAAAGAAGCAATTGCACAGGGTGAAGGCAGCAATATACGATACAGCGCTACACTTGGATATAATATGTTGTACGTCGCCATTCCGGTTTATATAGACAGCAACCTTGCCGGAATTGCCCGTGTATCCGTTGCCATTACCAGCATTGAAGAGTCGCTGCGCCGGATTAACACAGCCATTATTATCGGTGCCTGTATCGCCGCGATTGCCGCTATACTTCTTGCATTCTGGATGACCAGGGTTATCACTGGACCGATAAAAACACTCACCCGTATGTCAAGAAAAATATCCGAAGGACACCTGGAACAGAAGATACATATCACTTCACGCGATGAAATCGGTGAGCTTGCGTCAGTCTTTAATCATATGGCGGACCAATTAAAGACCACTGTAGACCTTTTGACCGCACAACGTGACAGGCTGGCTGTATTGCTGGCTCATATAGGCGACGGTATCATCGTAACGGACAGGAATGCCATAGTGACATTAATCAACCATACGGCGGAGAAGCTATTCAACATAGAAAACGCAAAGGCTCAAGGCCGTACCTTTATAGAGCTTGTACGCGACCATGAGATCGACGGCATCGTGCAGCGGTGCCTGGAGACCGGAGAAAAACAGACAGGCCTGGTACATTATAGAGCAAAACGTCTCTTCCTGGGCGTGATCGCCACAATGTTACCTGACAGAGGAGGTTGTGTAGTGTTGCTTCAGGACCTTACCGAAGTACGCCGTCTGGAGACTGTTCGAAGGGACTTTATATCCAATATCAGCCACGAACTCCGCACACCTCTGGCTTCGATAAAAGCGCTGGCAGAGACGCTCAGCGAAGGAGCCATCGAAGACAGACCGGTAGCAACTGACTTCCTGGGACGGATCGACGGCGAAGTGGACAAACTGGCACAAATGGTACAGGAATTAAGCGACCTGTCGCGCATAGAAAGCGGCGAAGCTCCTTTAGAGAAAAGTCTTTTTAAGGTTTCAGACGTACTGACAACCGTTGTAGAGAGAATGCAGGCACAGGCCGACAGAGCCGGCATATCGCTTACCGTTGATATTTCCCCGCAACTTCCTCAGATGTGTGGAGACAGGTACCGTATTGAACAGGTATTGATCAACCTTGTCCATAACGCGATTAAATTCACGAAAGCAGGAGGAAAAATCACCGCTTCCGGCGTCACCAATAACGACTTTCTACAATTTTCCGTGTCTGATACCGGAGCAGGTATACCTGCCGACGACCTGAATCGCATTTTCGAGCGATTTTATAAAGCGGACAAAGCACGTACCGGGAGCGGAACCGGACTCGGACTGGCAATCGCCAAACATATTGTTGCAGCGCATGGCGGAAAAATATGGGTGGACAGCATTGAAGGGAAAGGGTCTACCTTCTTTTTCACGATTCCCCTTAATCCGAAGGCTTAGGCAACGGCTGACTTTTTTTACATTCTTTTAACATTTTGTTATCTAAACGTTAATATAAATATGCTATAGTGAGCATATATACTGTATACACTATCAAAGCAGGAGAATTATGAGGCGAGTGTTATTTGTTTGTGTGCAGAATTCCGGCCGAAGCCAGATGGCAGAGGCATTTTTTAATCATATGGCAAAGGGAAAAGCAACCGCAACTTCAGCCGGTACAAGCCCTGCCAAAGAGGTAAATCCCGATGTAGTAAAATCAATGGAAGAGATCGGAATCTCAATGCAAGGCCATTACCCGAAGCAACTCTCTTTTGATATGTTCAAAGATATGGACCTTGTCGTGACTATGGGATGCGGGGCTGAAGGGGTATGTCCTGCAACGCTCGTTCAAAGCGATGACTGGAACATCGAGGACCCAAAGGGCAAATCCCTGGATGACATAAGGAATATACGAGATGAAATCAAAGAAAAAGTAGCTTCTTTGGTAAAAAATACGATTTGATCTTAAGAGGATTCATAATATTTTTGCCCTGTCATTTAACGGGACCAGCGCTGAACTATTATGTGGACTCCTATCACTATTGCTATGATTATTGCACATAAACCGATAATGACTGGAGTAGTGGGCACGAAACCAAATTGCTGAAGTCTATCCCCCGCTATTATGCCGAACAATACAAGAGTGCCGTCGAACATAAGTGAAGAAAGCGCCACACCGGCTATAAGATGAACATAACGTACTTTTATCAACCCGGAAGCAATGGATACCAGTGTGAGCAGTCCCGTCAACCTTGTTACGGCGATCCCGATTATCGACTTACTGTGTAGTTTTGAAATAACATCATGTAAGCGGCGGTTTAACCTGGGAAAACGGTTTTCAATCCATGTAATCAACGTTATACCTAGCAGCCGGGCAATCCAGTAGATTATTGAGGCTCCGATCTGTCTTCCTATAAAGATAACCAGAACGTTAAGCCCTAATTGCAATGTGACTGTCCTTGCATGAAAGCCGGAGAGAAAAAGTACGCTATCGATGATGTAAGGAAAGGGCACTCCTGATTCGGTGAGTATAGTAACACCTAACAGGGAAAGCAGCGCTACAGGATTTCCCTGACTAAGAGCGCCAAGAGCCCCTGAAATAAGTTTGTCCAGCCATGAATTCATAAACTGTTGATCGAGCTTTCAAATAATCGCTTGTAACTCTTATTTATAATAGCACAATACGGGTTATATGAAAGCCATTACGTTGAATGGTGTCCGAAATTGCGCATGCGCAATATAGCTGAAATAGGGTAATTATTTTGAAAATACTCTTTCAGGAAAGAAAGATTCTTTCGTTGATTGCAGCAACTTCGTCAGCGGTGATAACTGCACGGGCACGGTCCTCGCCGATCTCATAAAAGAAAAGCGGTTCCCTGTTATTTTTGCGTTCTATAGTAATATCCCTTACTATACCTATAATATCTCCCGAAGTATCGACAACCTCTTTCCCTTCCAGCATATAGCTCAAACCGTACGATGCGAGATGGTCTTCCAGTACTTTAACTATCTCCATGATATTTCTCTCTTTCTTTGCTCTACGAATTACGGGTGTAGGGATTATATGCTGGCACCTTTTGTAACTCCGGTTTCGCTGTTCCCGGAAGTATAAGTCTCGGTATACCCGAGTAGACCTTCTCACTGAGATAGAATATTTCACTGTGTATCGATTCACCGATAGTCAATATACCGTAGCTTTTTCCTGACGAAGGGAACCTCCCTACTGCACTGCCGGGATTAAAAAAGAGCACTCCGGAATGGTATATATTTTTAATTACATGCGTATGTCCGTAAAGGACTGCATCGATCCGCTCGCCCTTAAACCGTTTAAGCAAGCCTCGTCTGAACCCGAACGGCATGACGCATCCATGCCCATGTACCAGAGCCAGTCTTTTACCTTTTACCTCGAGAATTTCCTGTTCCGGCAGCAGAGAACGAATCTCCGGTCCATCATGATTCCCTGTAATACCTAGAAAATCACCTAACAGGCCCAGTTGACATACGACATCTCTGGAATCGTAATCCCCCAGATGGACAATCAAGTCCGTTCTTCTTAAACTGTCTACCATACTACGTGGTAATTGATCGATATTGCTCATATGAGTATCGGCAAGTACTCCTATTTTCATCTAATTACACCTGCATTACTAATTATTTTTCTTATCTGTAACCGCTTTACGAGCATAAGCGTTATTAAAGCTACTGGATATATACTGAGCATGAAAGGCGACCTGGTTGCTACAAGAATAATCGACAACATAACAATGAGAAGAATTGTACTCCACCCCGGCCTTCTTGTCACTAATAAAAATAAGCCTGTAATGACACCGGCGATAAGAAACTGCCAGAAAGCCACACTGGCAAGAACTCCATATATTACAGTTGCTCCCTGTCCGCCTTTGAATTTTAAAAATACCGACCAGCAATGGCCAATAACTGCGGCTACACCTGAGAGCAATATAATAAAAAATGGGGAATCGAGGATAGAAGCGATAAAAATTGCAAGTGCGCCTTTTCCTACATCGAGGCATACAACAAGTAAAAACGGAATAATCCCGAATCGTCTATAAACCGCTGCGGCGCTAATGCGGCCGTCACCTTCAACACGTAAATCAAAGCCAGCCGCTATCCGCCCTACTAGCAGGGCGGACGGAAAAGCGCCGATAAGATATCCTATAGGAACCGCAATAATCTGATATGATCCCACTCTATCTGCCTGTTCGTTTCGTGAACACCATCATTCATCGTTTTCGTTGTACATATTGAATTGTGAAAACCTAGTGCCTTTGTGCAAAGAAAACAGGCACGTCAGGCATACACTGCTTACGTCCATATTTTAACCTATATCATCGCACATTATTGAATATTACACAATACTTTTCATTGTGTTCTTTTAATAAGTATACCCCTGTAATATTAAGAGATAGTTATAAATTGACTAAAAATATGTTAAAAATTGATTTATATTGTACATCAATTATTGCGTCTTATCGGTGTCCTTTCAATATGTCTACGTAGAAATTTCGTACAGATCCGGTGAAGTGCTATAGTTAATTTTTCATAAATGCTCATTTTAACGCATTTTTAAACATTTTTTAACATAATGATAATCTCTGTAAGGTATATTAGAGTAAGATCAGGTACTTTTAAGAGGCGAAAATGCAGGAATATGATATAGCAATAACCGCACATGATACCAGAAAGAAAGATGTGCTCATTCTTACAGAGAAATATCTACAGGGGCTGAGACAACTTTCAATTGTTGCCACTGAAGATACGGGAATCATGATTAGAGAGACAAGCGGTCTACCTGTCCATTTGCTCAGGAACGGCTATTCAGGGGGTTATCTGGATATGGGAAAACTGGTAGCCGATGGAAAAATATCAGCTGTCTTTTTTCTACAAGACCCTCTTATGATAGGTCTTGATGATCTGGGTATTCGATTACTGTTAACGGCATGCAGCGTGAATAATATTCCGTTTGCCAGCAATTTAATCACAGCAGACATTATTCTCCATAGACACCTTGAAAGAACAATGCTTGCGAAACAGAGATTTCCCGAGCAGCTATTTCCAAAGGAATTGGCTTGCATAGAGCGACAGAGAAACTGAAGCCTTGATTGTAATCTGGCGAATATTTATTTACAACCACTTATTTCAACAACCCGCATTCGCGACAGAACCGGTACCGGTTAAAACTTCGATTTTTCTCTCCTCATTACCTTACAGACCAAAGCCACGAATTTTAACATGATTTTAACAAAGGGTTAAATGTACCTTAACCATCGAATGTTAACATTAACTCAAAGGATTAAATAAACATGCAGCAATTTGACATAGGGTTTACAGCCCATGATTCGAAAAAGGAGGAGCTTGTCCATCTGGTACGGACCTACCGGGAGGCGCTGGAGGAATGCTCTCTGGTTGCTACCAGAAATACAGGCAGAATGATACAACATTCTACCGGGCTTTCAGTAGTCCAGATGCACAGTGGACTGCTGGGAGGATATCAGCAACTCGGTACATTAATCGCAAATGAAAAGGTAAAGATCGTCATTTTCCTCCAGGACCCCATCATTGTACACCCGGATGAACAGGATATCATGGCGCTTCACCGCATGTGCAATGTTTATAACATTCCATTTGCTACTAATAAGTCGACTGCTGAAGCTGTTCTTCAGCTTTTTTTTGAAAGAAGGTCAGCTGTTTTTTCGGATAAACGATTACCCGTGCTGAAGTGCGGTCTCGTCGAGGTACATCCATAACGAAACGGGTAAAGTCAAATTGATGAAAGTTCTTCAAATTCTTTTAATTCATACACAAATAGAGGAGGTTTTATATGCAAAAATACATTAAAAGGAGTTGGTTACTGCTGGTACTTACGTTTATCATCGTAGTACCGCTTGCCCTTGCCGGCTGTTCAGACAACGCAAAAGAAACAATCACCGAAGCGGGATCGACAACAGTACAACCGCTCGCTGAAAAATGTGCTCAGGCATTCATGAGCAAGAATCCGGATGTTCAAATCACAATACAGGGTGGCGGCTCCAGCGTGGGAGTTAAATCAGCCGATGAAGGCACAGTTGATATAGGAGCAGCTTCGCGAGAGATTAAAGATAGTGAACCTAAACTGGTCAAACACCTGCTTGCAAAGGATGGAATCGCGATCGTATGCCATCCCGACAACTCAATATCAGGACTAACAAAAGAACAGGTAAAAGAAATTTATGCAGGAAATATTACCAAATGGAGCGAGGTCGGCGGACCGGACCAGGATATCCATGTAGTAGCGAGAGAAGAAGGTTCAGGTACAAGGACTGCATTTGAAGAAATGGTCATGGGAGAAGAAACTGTAATCACCAACACAGCGATTCTTCAGCCTTCGAATGGTGCTTTGAGAACAACCGTATCCAGTGACGCTCAGGCAATCGGATTCCTTTCATTCGGCTATCTTGACAATACTGTAAAAGCGGTTAGCATAGATGGAGTAGCAGCAACAACAGAAAATGCACTGAACGGTACTTATCCCATAGTCAGGCCGCTTTATTTCCTGACAAAAGAACAGCCTACGGGTGTGGTAAAAGAATATATCGACTTCTGTCTCGGTCCTGAAGGGCAGAAGATCGCAGAAGAGGAAGGGTATATCCCGGTAAAATAAACATAATATAACGGCGGACAGTCCGCCTTTCCTATAAATGGTAGGGATAACTATTATATAGATATCCCTACCTGAGCATTTTACTATGATAAACCGATATTTTATCGATAAAACCGCAAAAATATTTGTATTGATCAGCGGGTCAGCTTCGTTTATCATCCTGCTGGCTATCGGCATTTTTACATTCATCGAGGGCTTACCTGCATTTCAACAAATAGGCGTGTTTAACTTTCTATTCGGAATCGAATGGCGGCCGGGGCAGGACCTGTTCGGCATTCTTCCAATGATTATAGGGACTTTATGTGTAACCATAGGTTCTATGTTGCTGGCAATTCCACTGGGAATAGCCTGTGCGATACTTCTAGCTGAAGTCGCTCCGTACAGGGTGAAGCAATTAATACGACCTGCTGTGGAACTTCTTGTGGGCATCCCCTCTGTTGTATACGGGCTTGTCGGCATGATGCTTATAGTACCGCTGGTACGACATCTCGGCGGCACCGGGTTCAGTATATTATCGGCATCTATAGTCCTGATGGCAATGGTACTGCCCACGATTATCAGTATCAGCGAAGACAGTCTGAGGGCTGTGCCGGAAGGATATAAAGAAGGCGCTCTTGCGATGGGCACCACACAATGGCAGACGATATGGCATGTTCTCGTTCCGGCAGCGCGGTCGGGCATAATGGCAGGCATTATCCTGGGAATGGGGAGAGCTATCGGAGAAACGATGGCAATGATTATGGTCATCGGCAACTCCGTGATAATCCCGACATCACCGCTCAGCTCGGCAAGAACGCTTACCGGCAATATCGCCGTAGAAATAATGTACGCGGCAGGTCTTCACGAAAATGCGCTTTTCGCAACCGGTGTAGTGCTTTTCGTGCTTATTTTAATTCTCAACAGCATTGCAGTATTAACACTAAAGAGAGGGGGGAGCACTCAAAATGTCGGCTAAGATGTCGAACAGGCTGGCAATGGTACTGATTTGGGCAGGCGGCTTTATCACCGTGCTTATACTTTTATGTATTATCGGCTATGTTTTTATTAACGGTTACAAGGAAGTTAACCTTGATTTCCTGCTCACACCCCCGCTCGGAGGACTGAGCGGAGAAGGCGGTATTTCAACGGCTATTGTTTGCACCTTATACCTTGTCATAGTAACTATCATCATTCTGATCCCACCCGGAATAGGTGCGGCGATCTACCTCTCGGAATACGCTACCGACAACTGGTTTACACGGATAATACGATACGGGGTTGAAATACTCGCCGGTGTGCCGTCGATAGTATTCGGCCTTTTTGGTTTTGCCGTATTCGTCACTATATTACATTTCCATTTTTCCATACTGTCCGGTGCACTCACACTCGTCTGTTTATTATTGCCGACGCTTATACGTACATCTGAAGAAGCGATAAAAGCAGTGCCGAAAGCTCATCGCGAGGCATCCCTCGCGCTCGGGACAACAAGGTGGCAGACAATCTCTCATGTTATTATACCCGCTGCGATGCCCGGCATTGTTACCGGTGTGATACTATGTATAGGTCGAATCATAGAGGAGACAGCTTGCCTCTACGTGACACTCGGTGGAAGTGCAGCCATGCCCACCTCGCTTTTATCAGGCGGACGAACGCTTTCACTCCATCTTTTTTATCTTGCCATGGAAACGAGGGCTTTTGGTAAAGCTATGGCTACAGGGGTCGTGCTTATTGCAATCATTATAATAATCAACACGCTCACAAACTTTCTATCGCAAAGATTTCATGCAAAGCTTATGGGGAAATCTTAGTAACGAGGATAACTGCCGATGAAAGCACAATATTTACCACGTAATGAATCATTCAACGCTCTGGAATGTAAAGTAAAGCTGAGATCAGCAGGACTCAACCTTTATTATGGTAGTTTCAGAGCTTTAAAAAACATCTCTCTTGAAATACCGGAGTGCGCGATCACTGCATTAATCGGGCCTTCCGGTTGCGGAAAGTCGTCATTTCTCAGAATTTTCAATAGAATGAACGACCTCATTTCCGACGCCAGAGTCGAAGGACAAGTCGAAGTAGCCGGTATTTCCATATTCGACAAAGCAGTAGACGTAGTGGAGTTACGAAAAAAGGTTGGCATGGTATTTCAAAAACCCAACCCGTTTCCCATGTCGATATTCGATAATATCGCATTCGGTCCGCGGCGACACGGTAAGAATGATAAAAATGAGATAAGCGATATCGTCGAAAAGAGTTTGCGGCAGGCAGCATTGTGGGATGAAGTCAGCGATAAGCTCAACCAGTCTGCCCTTGCATTATCGGGAGGGCAACAACAGCGATTATGCATCGCAAGAGTACTTGCCGTTGAACCTGAAGTCATCCTGATGGACGAACCCTGTAGCGCACTCGACCCTATTGCGACACTTAAAATCGAGGACCTCATGCGACAACTGGTCAAGGACTATACTATCGTTATCGTTACCCATAATATGCAGCAGGCAGCAAGAGTTTCCGACATGACCGCATTTATGATGATAGAAGAAGACAGGGCGGGAACTCTGATAGAATACGGCCCGACTTCAGATATCTTTACCAATCCGAAAGATAAAAGGACTGAAGACTATATTACAGGGCGTTTCGGATAATAAACCGGGGAGGTCATAAGAATGGAAATCAGAACGACATTTCATAAAAAATTAAAAGAACTCCATGACGATTTGCTGGTAATGGGAAGCATGGTAGAGAAGGCTATTGAATTTTCAATGGAGGCATTGAAAACGAGGGACCTTGTACTGGCAGACCAAATTATCTCGGATGATATATATATTAATCAAAAAAGATTTGAAATTGAGGAAAAATGTATTCTGGTTATTGCCACACAACAACCGATGGCAGGTGACCTTCGTGCCATCGTGAGCATACTTAATATCACTTCCGAGCTGGAACGCATAGGTGACCATGCCGAGGGAATCGCAAAGATCGTCATAATGATAGGAGATGAACCCCCTTTAAAGCCGCTTATCGACCTCCCGCGTATGGCAGAAAAAACAGTAGATATGTTACACCGGAGCCTTAGTGCACTCGCTGCACGCGATGCCACCGCAGCTAGACAAATTGCCTCTGAAGATGACGAAGTAGATGCTTTATATAACCAGATTTACAGAGAGCTTCTGACATTTATGGCTGAAGATCCAAAAACGATTACGAGGGCTACACGCCTCTTATGGGTCGGGCATAATCTGGAGCGCAGTGCCGACCGCGTTACTAATATTTGCGAGCGTATCGTATATATCGTTACCGGTAAAATAGAGGAAATCGGCGCCTCCAAATATTAAATCAGGAATACTGACGCACCAGAAAATATAATTATCACGACGTTCTATTCCGTCTATGTAAAACCATACAACTATCTATGAAATTGTATTAGTTCAATATTTCTTTGCATGGTTTTCATTCCCGAATGCTTCCGATGGCCCATCATATTATATCGTTCCGGTAACCGCAGCTAATATCATTTTTAAACATCAAATGCAATAGCGTATTCTATCCTGAAATACATTGTCGTTATACTAAAAAGCGGGTACAATGGTGAAAGTTGACGATAGTTAAACGGCGCATTTGAATTGATTGATTCCCTAACAATTATTTATACAACCGATGTTGAGGGAAAGTAATTTTTTCAAAAGCCGTTATTCTACCGGTACATAACTTATGTTAACCCTCATACAGGAGGATGTTACGATGTCCAAGAGGCTATATCGAAGTAAGACCGACAGGAAGATCGCCGGCGTATGCGGCGGTCTCGCCCAGTATTTCGATATCGACCCCACGATTATCCGGGTGATAGCCGTGGTATCGATATTTTTCACCGGCGCCGGTATCATCGCCTATATAGTTCTGGCTCTGGTTGTTCCGATAGAACCATAACACGAAACATCGTATTAAGAAAGGCTTCGGAATATCCCCTATGTTGATATTAAACATAATGTTAGGCCTGATACTGGCGATCAGCTTCGTTGACGGATTTGGCGGTGGAACTATAAAAAACTTTTTTTCTTTCATCGTATTCGTTATTGCAATTCCGCTTACGGGAATATCCTATCTTCTTATTGCGAATGCACTCTCTTTCATATCCGGTGAAAACTGGAGCCATTTCATCGGATTTTTTATCACCCTCGCCCTTTATAGCATAATCTTCCATTTCGTGTTCTTTTTACCGAGAAAATACGCGCAATTCACATTTCATGAAGATATCTTTATGGGAATAGCCGGCGGGCTGATAAACGTATTGAAATCAACAATGGGAATCGTGCTCCTGCTCCTGGTATTCCATGCCTATCCCGTAGTCCGGGGGCTCGAGCCGGTATTAATGGAATCAAGCGTGCTCACATGGCTTCTGCAACATTTTCACTTCGTACAGTTGTTATTGCCCGAAACATTCTCGCTATTAGTATAATATTTATTGAATATAGAGAGCCGGTCCAATCTATCACAAAACCTGCTGCTATCACGTTATAAATATCGTGATTTCAATTTAATTCTTTAGACTTGGCAGATATTTTGTGATACAATCAATGAGTGCTGGGAAGCTAAGTCAAACTCGCTGAGGTTGCGGGTGATTTTTTCACGTTTGCATAATTTATTTTAGTCTTTTCCCGTCGTTTGAAATGCCCTAGAACCTCGTGAGCGACTTACACACAGGGTTGGTAAGACGGCGGAAAGCCGTTTTTGTGTGTAAAAAGTATTATAGTATTGCGGGTGAAAAATGACAGTTGCTCAATTACCTCCAAAAATCTATCCTGATTCCGAATTCCGAAAAGAGGTTGAGAAGAGAAGCGGTGCAATAATTTCTGCCTGTTATCAATGCGAGAAATGTACGAACGGCTGCCCCGTTACTTTCGCTATGGATATTCCGCCGCATAAAGTGATCCGCTCGGTCCATCTCGGATTGAAAGACGAAGTGCTCGACAGCGACACAATATGGGTATGCGCTTCGTGTGAGACCTGTACTACAAGATGTCCCAACGGGATCGATATCGCACATATAATGGATACCCTCAGGCAGCTTTCCTTGAGCAATCGAAATAAGGTATCCCAACCGCAAATTCCTGTCTTTCATGATGCTTTCCTCTCTTCCATTCGCAGGCACGGTAGAGTGAATGAAATGGAAATGGCACTCATGTATTATCTGAAAGCGGAAGGGCTTAAAGGGCTCCTGAAACAGGCAGGTATGGGTATCGGCATGTTTTTCAAGGGAAAAATCAAACTGGTTCCGGCCCGTATACATGCAGTAAAACAGGTTCGAGCTTTATTTAATAATGCATTGAAAAAGGGTGAGCGATGAACGTTTCATATTACCCGGGCTGTTCGCTGGACGGCACGGCACGAGAATACGGTGAATCTGTCGAGGCAGTATTTAAAACACTTGGCATAGAGCTACAAGAACTTCCCGATTGGAGTTGCTGCGGTTCATCGTCGGCGCACGTGAGCAACGATAAATTGTCGGTATCGCTCGCCGCACGCAATCTTCATATTGCAGAAAAGGTCGGGCTTGACCTGGTCGTCCCATGTGCAGCCTGTTACCAGCGCCTCAAGGTCGCTGAAAAATCGCTCCTGGAAGGCGAAAAAATTGAGGGGATTTCAACTGACTACGAGGGCAGATTCGCCATAAAGCATGTTGCCGACTTTTTGTGGGAAAATGCCGGCGAGAGCATGATAAGTAAAAAGATAAAAAAAACGCTGACCGGACTGAAACCTGTCTGTTACTACGGCTGTCTGACTACCAGGCCTCCTAAAATAACCGACGCTAAAAGACCCGAAGACCCCCGGTCGATGGACTATATAGCAAAAAGCCTGGGTGCGGAAGTACATAACTGGTCATACAAAACAGACTGCTGTGGCGGCAACATGATACTTACCAGTCCTGATATTGCCTGGAAACTTGTTCAAAAGCTTCTGGATATGTCGATCGAAGCAGGCGCTAACTGTATAGCGGTAAGCTGTCCGATGTGCTTTTCCAACCTGGACAGCCCCCAAAAAGAAATTTCACAGGCGACCGGAACGCAGTACCATGTTCCGATCTTCTATATCACCGAACTAATGGGAATAGCGTTCGGAGATGCCTCCGCAGAAAAATGGCTTCACAGGCATATCACCGACCCGGTACCTCTCCTCAAACAACTGGGACTGCTGTAAAGAGGCGGAAAACATGAATATGATACAAAACAACGGAAATAAAGCACAAAAGCATACCGGAGCTGTTATGGTAGTCGGCGGCGGGATCTGCGGAATGCAGTCTGCCCTCGATCTCGCCAACTCCGGGTTTAAGGTCTACCTGGTTGAAGAAACCTCTTCTATCGGCGGGAGAATGGCACAACTCGATAAGACATTTCCCACCAATGACTGCTCAATGTGCATGATCTCGCCAAAGCTTATAGAAGTAGAGAAACATCTGAACATCGAGATTCTCACCGATAGCCAGGTACACTCTATCGGCGGCGAAGCCGGTAATTTCAAAGTGAACGTCCTTCGAAAACCGAGATATATAGATATAGAGAAATGCAGCGCCTGCGGCGACTGTGTGGAAGCCTGTCCTGTACGCCTGCCGAGCGAATTCGAACTGGAACTGACCACGCGTAAAGCAATTTATAAGCGGTACCCGCAGGCAATTCCGAGCGCTATGTCGATATCGAGGAACGGCACATCACCCTGTAAAATTGCCTGCCCCGCACATATCAGCGTTCAGGGATATGTTGCGCTCATCGCAGAGGGGAGATATCAGGAAGCGCTGGACCTGATACGGGAAGAAAACCCGCTCCCGGCTGTATGCGGCAGGGTATGTACGCACCCCTGCGAGACCAGCTGCACAAGGGGTAAGGTAGACGAGCCCATCTCCATATGCCAGTTGAAACGGTTCGCCTCCGATGAAGTAATGGCATCGGGACAGGACAAAAAGCCTGTGCCGTTAGAGGGTAATAAAGAAAAAGTCGCTATTATCGGGTCAGGCCCGGCAGGACTGACCGCCGCGTATTATCTGGCCTTGAAGGGATATAGACCAACTATATTCGAAGCGCTTCCCGTTGCCGGTGGAATGATGGCGGTCGGAATCCCTTCCTACCGTCTGCCCAAAGATATACTCAATGCTGAAATCGATTTTATCAAATCTGCAGGAGTGGAGATTAAAACGAATAGTCCCATCGGGGATACGACGACATTGGAGGACCTTTCGGCTCAGGGTTACAAAGCTACATTTATAGCCGTCGGCGCTCATAAAAACAGAACGATAGGAATAGAAGGCGAAGACCTTGACGGGGTAATTTCCGCGGTCAATTTCCTGCGGGATGTAAATCTGGGCAATTCCACACCGGTGGGTAAAAAGGTAGTCATTATAGGAGGCGGCAATGTCGCCATCGACGCCGCCAGAACTTCGCTGCGCCTGGGTGCCAGGGAAGTGCAGCTTTACTGTCTGGAAAACGAATTTGAAATGCCCGCGTTCCCTCAAGACATCGAAGAAGCGAATGAAGAGGGAATCAAGATAAATAATTGCTGGGGGCCCAGGAAGATCACCGGACAAAACGGCAAAGTTACCGGGGTCGATTTTATCGGCTGCTGTTCTGTTTTCGATGAAAACAGGAGATTCAGTCCCACCTATGATGAGGACCAGAAAGCATCTACCTCCGCCGACATGGTTATAGTCGCCATCGGGCAGGCCACGGACAGGAGCTTCCTCGGCGGAGCAAATGATATAGAGGTAAATCCTAACGGTACAATAAAAGTAGACCCTGTTTCCCTGAAAACAACCGCTGACGGCATTTTTGCCGGTGGAGATGCGGTAAGAGGCCCTGCTTCGATAATCGAGGCGATTGCAGCGGGCAAAGAGGCCGCGCTGTCAATTGACCGGTACCTCAAAGGTGAAGACCTGCTCAGTGACCGTGAACGTGTCTTTAGCGAGGCACAGGTCGACATCGATGAGGTTGAAAAGCTGCCACGAAAAAAAACGCCGAAGGTCAGCGTTGAAGAAAGAATAAAGGACTTCCGGGAAGTATCGCTCAATTTCAGTGAAGAGCAGGCGAAAGAAGAAGCACAGCGATGTCTTAGCTGCGGACTGTGCAGTGAGTGTTACCGCTGTGTCGCCGTCTGTCAGGCGAATGCAATAGACCACTTTATGAAAGAAGAAATAGAAGAGTTCGAAGTCGGTTCGGTTGTACTCGCGCCGGGATTCGAGCCGTTCGATGCGACAATAAAAGGCGAGTACGGGTACGGGCGTATGCCCAATGTAGTGACGAGCATGGAATTCGAACGTATCCTTTCCGCATCAGGCCCATTCCAGGGGCAGGTACTCCGTCCTTCCGACGGCAAACATGCCGAGAGGATCGGCTGGATACAGTGTGTGGGCTCCAGAGACGAAACGTGCCATAAGGAATATTGCTCTTCGGTCTGCTGCATGTATGCGACGAAAGAGGCGATAATCGCCCGGGAACATGAAAGCAATATTAAACCAACCATATTTTATAATGATATCAGAGCGCACGGAAAAGGCTTTGAGCGCTATTACGAACAGGCTAAAAATAAGTTCGGCATACGTTATGTAAAGGGTATACCTTCTACAATTAAAGAACTCCAGAAGAACCATAATCTTCTTATAGAACACAGCGATGAAGAAGGGAACAAAGTTCAGGAGGAGTTCGACATGGTGGTGCTGTCCATAGGACTTGTGCCGTCCGCGAGCACGGTCGATCTGGCAAAGACGCTCTCCATTGACCTGGACAAATACGGCTTCTGTGAAACTGAAGAGTTTTCACCGAACGTCACCTCGCGACCGGGTATTTTTGTGGCAGGTGCTTTTGAAGCGCCTATGGACATTCCGGAGTCCGTAATGAACGGGAGCAGCGCAGCAGCGCTCGCTTCAAAGACCATTGCCGACGCACGTGGTACGCTTGTAACGGAAAAGCAGTATCCGCCGGAACAGGACGTTATTGCTCAGGAACCGCGTATCGGCGTATTTGTATGCCGCTGCGGCTCGAACATAGCCCGTGTGGTCGATGTCCCGGGCGTTGCCGAATATGCGATGCAACTGCCCAACGTAGTCCATGCTGAAGAAAACCTCTATACCTGTTCTACGGATACTCAGAACAAGATTATCAATGCGATAAAAGAGAAACAACTAAACAGGGTTGTGGTCGCCTCGTGCAGCCCGCGAACTCACGAGCCGCTCTTCCAGGATACTATCAGGGAAGCAGGATTGAACCGGTTCCTCTTTGATATGGCAAATATCAGGGACCAGTGCTCATGGGTACATGCCACCCATATGCCTGAAGCTACCGAAAAAGCGAAAGACCTGGTGAGAATGGCGGTCGCACGCGCAGCAACGCTGGGACCGATAAAACAATCGCCGGCACCGATAACACGGCGTGGCCTCGTAATCGGCGGCGGAATTGCGGGAATGACCGCTGCACTCGAACTCGCAGCACAGGGGATCGATACCGTACTCGTTGAAAGGGAAAAAGAACTGGGAGGCAATGTAAGAAGCCTCCACTATACTCTGGAAGGCTCGGACCCGCAGAAATTGTTGGAGTCCATGGTTAAGCAGGTAGAACAGGAGCCGAAAATCACCGTTTACACAGAAGCCCGTGTGAATAACTTCTCCGGATACGTAGGCAACTATAAGACCGAGATAGAAACCCGCGGAGGCAATACAGAAGAGATAGAACACGGAATAGCGATACTTGCAACAGGCGCAACTGAATACAAGCCTGAGGAATATTTATATGGCAAATCTGACAGGATAGTCACCCAGCATGAGTTTGAAGAGAATATCGCCGGAGGAGCGATAAAAGCAAAGGACCTCAATAAAGTAGTCATGATACAATGCGTCGGGTCCCGCGAAGAAGACCATATGTACTGCAGTCGTATCTGCTGCAGCCAGGCGGTAAAAAACGCGCTGAAGATAAAGGACTCCAATCCGAATGCAGAGGTCTACATCCTCTACCGCGACATCAGAACATATGCCATGAAAGAGTTGAAATACCGTGAAGCCAGAGATAAAGGAGTAACATTTATCAGGTTCGACGTGGACCGAAAGCCCATTGTCGAGGAAACTGACGGCACATTACAGATAACGGTATTCGATACCATCATGAACAGCGATATAGTAATCAGACCTGACATGCTGGTGCTGAGCAGCGCAATACGTCCTCAAGCGGACGCTTCCAGAGTAGCCAGCAACCTGAAGCTCCCGTTAACGCAGGATGGTTTCTTCATGGAAGCACATATGAAATTGCGTCCGCTGGACTTCGTTAATGAGGGCATGTTCCTCTGCGGGCTGGCACATTCGCCGAAATTTATCTCCGAATCGATAGCCCA
The DNA here is from genome assembly GCA_964485235.1 of uncultured Dehalococcoidales bacterium. GTDB lineage: Bacteria > Chloroflexota > Dehalococcoidia > GIF9 > UBA5629 > CAZAIO01. The sequence goes on along the minus strand of CAZAIO010000026.1, from coordinate 5,542 downwards.
GGCACGGGGAGCCGTATCGCGGGCAATGACCATTCTATCACAGCCGTACCTTATGACTGGCGGCGTCGTTTCGGTGGTAGACCAGGAACGGTGTGTCGGATGTCTGACATGCGTCCGGTCATGTCCGTTCGACGTTCCTAAAATAATGGAGAACGGAGCTGCATATATTGAACCGGCAGCGTGCCAGGGATGCGGAATCTGCGCAGGTGCCTGTCCGCGTAAAGCGATACAGCTCCAGCATTATACCGATGAACAGATTACGGTCAAGAGCTCAGTCCTCTGTTCGATTTAGAAGGAAGGGAGACAAGCATGGCAGATACATTCGAACCCAAGGTCATAGCGTTCTGCTGTCATTACTGCGCATATTCTGCAGCGGACCTGGCGGGCTCTATGAGGCTTGAATATGACCCCGGGGTACGCATTGTCAAAGTAAATTGTACCGGCAGGATCGATACACTTCATCTGTTAAAAGCGTTCGAGGATGGTGCGGATGCCGTCTTCGTGGCTGGCTGAGAGGAAGGCGATTGTCATTTCCTGGAAGGAAATCTAAGAGCAAAGAAAAGGGTCAAACAGGCCAAACAACTTCTTGAAGAGGTTGGAATTGAAGGAGAACGGCTGGAAATGTATAATATAGGCGCTTCTGATGCGCCTCTCTTCGCGGCTGCAGTAAACGAAATGACCGGACGTGCCCGACGTCTGGGGCCGAATCCTTTGAAAAAGGTGGGAAAAACATGATTGTTGGTGAGAGAAAACCATTCAAAGAAATAAAGGAAAGTATTAAAGACTATAAAAAAGTGCTGATACTTGGTTGTGGTACCTGTGTGAGCGTGTGCATGGCAGGCGGGGAAAAAGAAGTGGAACTGCTCGCCACCCAGCTAAGAATGGCTTTTAAGATGGAAGGAAAGGAAATCGAGATTGGTGAGGCAACCCTGCAGAGGCAGTGCGACGCTGAGTATATAGAGCCCAATATAGAAAAAGCCCGGCAATATGACGCGGTGCTCTCGATGGCCTGCGGCGCAGGAGTACAGTTTGTAGCCAACATGCTCGAACCCATACCGGTCATTCCGGCGTTGAATACCCGTTTTATCGGCGTTGCGCTGGGAGAAGGCATCTGGTCAGAGCGGTGCCGTGCATGTGGGAGTTGTGTACTTGATATCTATGGCGGTATATGTCCGAAGACGATGTGTCCCAAGGGTCTGGTAAACGGTCCCTGCGGCGGCAGCAAAGACGGCAAATGTGAAACCAGCAATGAAAGAGACTGCGCATGGGTATTGATATATAACCGGCTGGAGAAGCTCGGCAAGCTCGACAATCTGAAGAACCTGCCGGTAGAAATTAAAGACTACAGCACGCAGACGCATCCTGCAAAGCAGGTGCACGAAGAATATACAAAAGCAGAGATGAGCGAGACAAAGGCATCCTGATATCTCTGCACAACAGGCACCAGCCGGTCATCCCTTTCAATCTGTCGGAATGAAAAAGCCGGGAGGGAAGGCGGTTTTCCAGGCGGTAGCAAGGAGGAAATGTAGAATGAGTTTTCGCGAATCGGTAGAAAGCGGAAAATTCGTGGTCACAGCTGAAGTAGGCCCCGCAAAGGGTACTGATATTACTGAATTTGAGGAAAACGCCGACCTGCTCAAAGGCAAGGTCGATGCGGTAAATGTTACCGACCAGCAGAGCGCCGTTATGAGGCTCGGTTCTCTGACAGGCTGTTTGTTGCTTAAACAAAAAGGAATAGAGCCTGTCTTCCAGATGACATGCCGGGACCGCAATCGTATTGCGCTGCAATCGGACCTGCTTTCCGCCGCTGTGCTCGGCATAGAGAATGTACTCTGCCTTACCGGCGACTTCGTGACTCTGGGCGACCACCCGGGAGCAAAACCGGTCTTCGACCTCGATTCAGTGTCGCTGCTCTATGCTGCACGGGAGCTGGAGAGGGGGAAGGACCTGTCCGGCAACGAGTTGAAAGGAACGCCGAAATTCTTTCTGGGCGCATGCGCCACACCGGGAGCCGACCCGCTGGAACCGCAGCTTATAAAGCTGGAACGGAAAGTAAAAGCGGGTGCCCAGTTCATCCAGACACAGGCGGTATATGAACCCGCGCAGTTTGAAGTATTTATGAAAGAAGCCCGCAAATTAAACGTACCGGTTATGGTCGGCATTGTAATGCTGAGGTCTGCGGCAATGGCACGCTTTATGAATAAAAACGTTGCCGGTATCCATGTCCCCGACGGGCTAATTGAAGAGATGACCGCAGCAGAGAACAAGCTCCAGAAAGGCATTGAGATCGCTGCACGTATCATCAAAGAGACCAAAGACATGTGCCAGGGAGTTCACATCATGGCGATAGGCCTGGAAAAACACGTGCCGGAAATAATCAAGGCTGCGGGACTGTAATACTTTATACTAGTGAGTGTATACCTGTTTGTATAGTTCAGTCTTCATCGGTAAGAATCTCATAGCCTTCCCGGGCTAAAAATACGACGACTATCAGACCTACGATCGGGTCAGCCTGCCAGAAACCGAACAGGTAATTCAGACCAAGACCTATTAGTAATGCGACGGAAAGGAACAGGCATGCGAGCGTTTCCTTGGAGTCGGCTATCAGGCTCTTGCTCCTCAGTTGTATGCCCGTTCGATATTTCATGGTAAACAATACAGGCATCACGATAATTGACGCAACGGCAACACCCATCCCGATAAAGCTCGTCTCAGGAATTTCACGAACCAGCAATTTATGCACGGACTCATAGAGAACATATGCGCCCAGGACAAAGAAAGTACATGCAACCAGCTTTGCCGCCCTCTTTTCCCTTTTTTCCTCCTCTTCCTCCGTGAGTTCTTTTTGATGGCGAAACCGCCATATCATCACCCCGCCGGAAAGAGATTCGACAATGCTGTCCAGCCCGAATCCCAATAGTGCTATACTGCCTGCAAGAATTCCGGCAAAAATAGATACGGCACCTTCCAGGATATTATATCCGACCGTAAAATAAGACAGATAAAGGGCCTTTTTATGAAGATTGTCCGGTACTTTGTGTTCGGATTCCACTCGATTGATCCTCCGTTAATCTAACAATATACTGACTAAGGGAAATTTTTCAAATAGCCGGCTATTATATTATGTAATTATTAGCGCCGGAGCCCGTTGTATCCCTGTCCTGTGATTTACAGACTATACCCCCGGTCATCCCAGTGCGACATCGAGGAGCATCATGACGGTGAAACCCAACATCCCGCCCACCGTGGCAATATCCGTATGACCGGCGCGCTGCGATTCGGGTACCACTTCTTCGATCACCACGAAAATCATGGCTCCGGCTGCAAAGCTCAACGCGTAGGGTAACATAGGCTGAGCAATAACTACTATCGCCGCGCCGATTACCGCTGCAACGGGTTCGACTACCGCAGACAATTGCCCGTACCAGAAACTTTTTAATCGGGTTAAACCTTCCCGACGCAATGGCATCGAGACCGCAAGACCTTCGGGAAAGTTCTGAATGCCTATGCCAAGAGCAAGCGCAATTGCAGCGGGAACAGTAGCCTCAGGAAGGCCGGCGGCAACCGCTCCGAATGCCACTCCTACAGCGAGCCCTTCTGGTATATTATGTAATGTTATGGCGAGAATGAGGAGTGTTGTTCTCCTCCATCCAGTGCTAATGCCTTCGGCTTCACTTATATTGAAACCGAGATGCAGATGCGGAATCACCTTATCGATGCTCCATAAGAAAAAGCCTCCGGCAAGAAAGCCGACCATGGCCGGTACCCATTCAGGAACCGGGCCGTTCTGTGACATCTCGATAGCCGGAGCGAGCAGCGACCAGTAGCTTGCCGCTATCATAACACCGCCGGCAAAACCGAGCATTCCGTCAAGAAGCTTTTTATTTACCTCTCTGGTAAGGAATACTGTGGCTGAACCGAGCGCAGTAAGCCCCCAGGTAAAGCATCCGGCAACCAATGCCTGTATTACCGGATGAATAGATACCAGAAGCTCTACAGCCAATCTCAACTCTCCCGTAAAAACGTAAGGTTAATAATTATCGCACAAATGTACCCTGTACGCATTACGGGCTACCTCTGAAAATCACGGATGGACAACACGTTTATTTTACCCGTAGACAGCTTATTACAATAGGCGTCCGCGTATTAGAAAATACATTTTTAAGATGAGAGTAAGAATGGCTCTAAAACCAGGCTTCTTCCAGAACAGGGACAATGCAAGCAGGCTTCTTTTTAAGGTTATTTTCTTTTTGTTTTTCTCTTGCCGGGAATGCTGGCAACGGCAACCACAGCCGGCCTGTTTTTAAACTCAAATAAATATGCACTCACCTCCACAGGAATACCGCTACCGTCCCTGGCCAGGAAAACACTTTCGAAAACAGCCCTTCGTCCGCTGCGTAAGGTTTTCATTACGGAAGATGAGGAAGACCACATTTCTTTTCCCGTAACAAATAGTGAAAGAGGATTCTTTTGCAATAGGTCGTCCCTGGTATAATCAAGCATCTTGCAAGCAGCTTCATTAATTTCTATAATTTTCCCCGGTTTGTGAATAGTTTCGAGATAGAACGTTATGATTGCGTCATTAATATTATGGATCATTGCAACCAGAAACTCCTGGCTTTCTTTCAACCCTTCATCCGCTTTCATTCTATCGGTCATATCATAAGAAACTATCTGTAAGCCGATCACATTCCCGCTTCTATCGCAAAACGGCATGGACATTTCCTGGCACCAGATCATTTTACCGTCTTTCCGAATCCAGCGGAGTAGCATAGGAGTAAAAAAAGTAGTCTGTAATGCTTTAAAAACATGCAAATCATCAGGATAAAGGCGTTCCAGGTTAAGAAAAGAATCTGAATAGAAATCTTCGGCAGTATAACCTGTTATCACCTCGGCAGACGGACTCACGTATTCGATCTTGAATACCGGTGTAAATCTTATACGCATGATCATGTGTTTGGTGCTTTCCGCCATTAATCGGAATGAAACTTCGCTCTCCTCGAAAAAATGCATCATTACCTTTTGTTCAGCAACCTCATTCTGAAGCCGTTTGTTCAACTCCTCAAGTTCCAGTGTCCTCTTCCCGATAAATCCTTTGATATTTTTACTGTGCCCTGAATCTTTATCTTCGACTTTTTCCTGTCCGGTAATATCCCTTACAATACGGCAAAGACCTTTTATGGTACCTGCTTTTCCAAAAAGGGGTGTGTTTGTGATCTCAAACATTCTTAACTTTTCTGCAATTTTCGTTATTTCTGTGACTCGAATAGTCTCTCCGTTTTTAATGACCTTCCGGTCGATATCCAGTGAGATATGGTTAGCGATATTGACAGGAAATAAATCGAAATCGCTTTTACCGATTATTTCATTCATATCCCGTCTTGAACCGGAGGCAGTAATGATATTTACAGACGTATAGTAACCTCTGGAGTTTTTTATCAGGACAATATCCGTTACATCGCGCAAGATCACATTAAAAGGTCCCGCCTGGCTCAATAATCCTTCCTCTCCGTTGAAACCGTTAAAGGAATGTTGCGCGCTT
>CAZAIO010000025.1:0-25578 GCA_964485235.1 uncultured Dehalococcoidales bacterium | reverse complement strand
AATGGAGCCAGCGGTGAGATTCGAACTCACGACCGGCGGTTTACGAAACCGCTGCTCTACCCCTGAGCCACGCTGGCTTTTATTATGAAGGACTAAAACCCCACCGCCCCATAACACTGCAAGGGCTTCCACCGGAAGCGCCTCATCGAGCAGTGCCGCGGCACCCCACATACGCATGTTATTATATTCAAGTAGTGGGTTATAGTAAAGGCGCGGACTGAGACTACCCGTATCCGGGTTGCAATCAAAACAGCAATGTCGAATTGCATTCTCCGATATTAATGTAACCTTATGCACGCTCCGTTTCAGGAGATGCCGGAACATATAATTAAGCACTACCTGCAGACCGCTGCTTTAAAGTCAGCAGTATGAGCATCCCGACCAACAAAAAGACAATTATTGACCCGATAGCCCAGAGTATCCCGTACTGTTCGGCAAGCAGCGTATCTACCCCGCTTTTAACATACAGGTTATGGGCACGAAAGGAAACAGCGCCGAATGCCAGCGGCCCAACAAAGGTAGAAGTACGTCCGGCGACTGAAAGAAATCCGTAAAATTCCGCTATTTTTTCGGCAGGTGCAAGCTGGCTGACCATAGCCCGGCTGATAGCCTGTGCTCCGGTAAGCGAAAAGCCTGCCATAAAACCGGCGACATAAAACCACGTTATTTCTTTGATAAAGAACAGGCAGCTAACGGATACAATCAATATCAGAAGCGATAAAACGATAGCTACCTTGCTATTTTTTCTATCTGAAATCCTGCCGAAAAGCAGAGCCCCGAAAATACCGGCAATATGGATAATAATGACAAAAACGATTAATTGTATTTCTTTCATTCCATACAATGTAGCGCCGATTATAGCGGCAAAGTCCATGAGCATCATGATCCCGTCGTTATAAATAAGGAAAGCAACCATATACCTCACAAACTCTTTATAATGCTTAATCGCACGGAAAGTCTGTGACAGCCTTTTAAATGCCAGGACTATGATATTTTCGGTCCTCGGTACCTTTGCCTGGCCGGGCCTTTCCCTGGACCACAAAAGGGTCGGAATAGAAAACACAAGATACACTGCTGCTGTGAGCAAAAACGCAAAGGGGATCATTTGTTTCCCGACCAACTGGATAGGTATGAGCACGAGGATAAGAGCGAAAATACCGCCGAACATGCCTACTGCCCAGCCTTTACCGGATACAGACCCGATTTTCTCAGGGTCGGCGACATCCACAAGAAGAGCATCATAGAATACCTGCGCCGCACGGTAACCGATCTCAGCCATAATAAAAAAGAGCATCCCGGTGAATACATCACCTTCTCTTACAAAAAACAGCAGACCGGTAAAAACCACAGACAAAGCGGTGAAGACCGCCAGAAATGTCTTTTTTGATTTTGTGAAATCTGCGATCGTCCCGAGGACCGGAGAAATCAGCGCCACAACGATAGCGGCTATGCCGACGGAAATGCCCCAGAGGCGAGTACCCTCGGCTCCGCCTACAACTACGTTTTTAAAGAAAGCCGAATAGACCGCGAGGAGAACGACAGACGCGTAAGCGGAATTACCAAAATCATAGGAATACCAGGACCAGCGGGATTTCCTTGTAACACGGTAAACCTCATTTGCCATATTCAACCCCTATCAACAATTAAAATCTGAAAGATGTTCCGTGAAGCGGCATAACAAAACAAGCAATCTTTTACTATTGAGCTACACCGGCATTTATAGCTATAACACCGTTTGCTGATGTTATTATTTCTGCTTACGGAAGTGAGCCGGCCTTATTTTCACTCTCCCTGTATCCGGACCGGCCACGCCGGATTTTGCCTGTCCAATTATATTCGAATGCATGCCCGTTGTAAAAGCATATAGTTATAAATTCATTCCTGTACGTCCGTTGAACAGACGGCAACATAATGCTATACTTCATCATTATGTAAATCCAAGGTGACCGTTCTGCGAATGCACATCCTCTTAAATTCTCGATTTAAAGGAGAAGAACAATGGAACTCACCCGTACCGTATCACAAAACATAGTCAGGACTGACTATACAGACCTTCCTCCGGCAGTAATAGAAGCCACAAAGAGAAGTATTCTCGATATCATAGGCGTGATGTTGCCATCCAGCACTCTGGAGCAAGCCTGTATCGCGCTGGCAAAAATCACAAAGGAACAGGGAGGAAAAGAAGAGAGCACTATATTAGGATTCGGAGGAAAGACCTCCTGTCTGTCAGCCGCTTTCCTCAACGGTTCTCTCACCCATGCCATGGATTATGACGATACCACAGATGCTCCGCCTTATCATCCCACGGCATCCGCTTTTCCGGCAGCACTGGCAATCGCTGAAAAAGCGGGTAACGTGAGCGGCAAAGAGTTGATAACCGCAGTCGCGCTGGGTACAGACCTCGGTGTCAGATTGTCCGCCGCCCTGAAACCGCATACTTTCGTGGACTCTCCCTGGTTCAACGTAACTACTCTGGGGCCTTTTGCTGTAGCGGCAGCCGCGGGAAAAATACTGGGGCTTTCCGAAGACGAGATGATAAATGCCCTGGGACTTGCCGCAAACCGCGTATTCGGTTCAGGTATAATATCGCGGGCTCCCGGCTCGCAGATGAGAGCAATACGGGACGGCTTCACCAACAGGGAAGGACTGCTCTGCGCTATGATGGCCGGTAACGGGATACACGGAGGGAACAGCGCCCTTGAAATGACCTTCAATGTATATTATCAGGACGAATATGATCCTCAGATTTTGCTCGCCGACCTCGGCAAGAAATTCAGGGGATCAGAAGCAAGCCTGAAACCATGGCCTGCTTGCCGGAGTACCCATGCCTGTATTCAGGCATCTCTGGAAATAGTACGGAAGCACGGCATCAAGCCGGAGCAGATTAAAGAGGTGCTCCTGATAGTGGGAGAACAGTCTCAACCAAATTGCGAACCTCTGGAGATTAAACGAAAGCCCGGATTCAGTATCGAAGCAAAATTCTCCCTGCCTTTCGCTGTCGCAGTAGCACTCACTAAAAATGAGGTGAAAATCACCCATTTCCTTCAGGAAAATCTCAGAGATCCCCTTGTCATGGAAATGGCTGAAAAGATAACCTACAAAGTCGATAAATCGTTCGGACTTTTCGTCCCTGCCGAGGTTGAAATAAAGACCGTGGACGGCAAATTGTTCTCCGAAAGGACCGAGTTGATCTACGGCAATCCTGAAAAACCTATGAGCAGTGCAGACCATCTTGCTAAATTCAAGGACTGCATCCGGTATAGTAAAAACCCTCTGTCTGCCGATAAAACAGAGCAGTTGATCGAAAAAATTCTAAAAATGGAAGATGTGAAGAATATATCGGAAATCACAGGCTTGCTTGCGTGAAAACAACATCCCGAACCTTTTGATATTCCGTGCTATACTATAACTATCGGGATATCAGGCACAGAGAACAGAAAAACAGGCAGCCGGTGATGCAAGATACAGGGAATAGTTCACCGGCATTTAATCGTGATACAATGATATTTTATTATGAATGCCCGCTATAAAGAGTGAATACATAACTATTATGAGATACCGTCTGAATTTTCTTATCACCGGCGCAGCCGTATTGCTTCTTTGCCTCTGCGGATGCCTGCCGTCTCAGGCTACCCTGCCTGAAACAGCACAAGCCGAGCCCGCTGCAGCGGAGCCGGAGAACCACCCGCCGCTTATCTATTACATAGAGTCCGGGCAACAGGAAGGTTCTCTTGAGGAGTTCCAGCTCCGTTGTGTTGCCTCGGACCCTGACGGCGATACGCTTTATTATTCATGGCATGCCGATGAGGGAACGTTCAGAAACAGTGGAGAGAGCATCACATGGATTGCACCTCAACCTTCCGGGACTTATACTATTTCGGTCACGGCCAGTGACGGGAAGGGCGGGGAGGCGACCGACTCGGTTACCGTAACCGTTGAACCGGAAAATACCGATCATGCGCCGACCGTCAAGTTGATAATAGACCGGAAAGACAGGCCTCAGGTCGTTATTACCGATGAGGTCTACGAACCTATCACAGTCAGCCGCTGGAGCACGGTCTATATCCAGTGCATTGCCGAAGACCCCGACGGCGACCCGCTAACCTACGAATGGACCAGGACAAAGGGAAAGCTTCTTGGAGAAGGGCCTTCCGTGCAGTATATATCTACCGATACCGGCGGGCAATCGGTAACAGTTACAGTCTCGGACGGCAGGGGACGCTATGTCCGTCGGATCATACATTTCGATATACCCTGCTGCGGCAGAGGATAGGGCAAGAATAAACAAGGGACGACCTTCAGGTCGCCCCTTCAAATATAACCACAAGTTACAGCAGCCTCCCGTTCATGGAGACCTGTACACCTCATTCAATTCTTTATGTCGATAGTACCGGTGAAAGACCCGCCCGATATACCCTTCTCTATTCCAGGCTGAAAGCAGGATAACGGTCCGTGGTCAGCACCATCGCGTATGCAATAACCCTCAGGCTCCACCGCATAACTCCAACGACAAAATCGAAGATGCTTTTGGGATAACGTTTTGTAAACAGGATTGCAAACCACGAAAAAATTGTCAGGACTGCTACAGCTATATAGAGGAAAAAGAGCACAATATAATGCGGGATTGCCAGGAACCACTTCACGAGTGGCAACCAGCGATTGAGCCCCTGTTTGACATCCGGGAAAATAATATCGAGATGGACGTTCTGCTCCTCATCCGTTGAGGGATATACATCGGAGAGCAATAGAAAATATGTTTCCACTCGAGTGCCGAACCTGAGCAGTTGCAGATTCCAGTCGAACCACCACCGGGGATATTTCTGCCGGAAGAGTATCATCAATATCAGGGGGAGAACTACGATACCGCCTGCGGCATATTGATAGCTCATACCGCTCGCATCATAACCGCTGCCCGAACCTCCGCCGGAAAGCAGCCCGATCACTATCGCTATGGGGATTACAGTGAATATCCTGAAAAATGTAGTCAGCCTGTTCAAATCTCTATCGGCATAATCGACCGATAAGCTGACCGGGTACGCAGGTGATGCTTCCGCCATGTTATTACCTCCTTGTTTTAGAATAGTGAACGACGCTTTTAAATTCTACCATCACAGGTAGCAGATTAATAGAGGCGGGAAACGTTTATTTAACAAAACTATCAAACAGGGATAACAGAGGCCATCGCAAAAGTTTATCCTGTTACCGTCTTATTTTCTGCTTTACAGTATTTGTCGAAAATACCTTTCACCCTCTCGAATTACAATGAATTCTTTTATGCGGTCATTCGACGCGAATGACTCGCACAATAAAACAATGTCTTGAGATTGCCGCGTCGTCCCGATGTAGTCGGGACTCCTCGCAATGACATGTTAGTACGTTCTCTACGTGCCGCCTGCCACAGGTGGCCGTAAGAGAGGGGGTTCATACACAAACGGTAATAAATAGTAACTTTTTAACATTTACGCCCGCAATAACACGTTAGTGCTTACAATTTCATCGTAGGGACGCCCCTATTCTATCGGGGTAGATGCGCCCGCGGTTGGGAAGACGAACAGCAAACTGTGACGAATCCCTTTTCATACGTAGAGGCGACCAGCCGGTCGCCCGTGCTGAAACCGTGTAACTAAACAATCGATACAGGATATATTTATGCGCCGCCGGATTTAAAAAACCGTACGAAATATTCAGCTACTTTTTCCACCACTTCATCATCCTTGCCGGACCAGAAATGGTCGGCGCCTTCAATAAACTCAAGTTGCCTGGGCCCGGCGGCTTCGGCACTCCATACGGCAACGCTCTCCGGGAGGATCAGGTTGTCCTCTGTGCCGCTTATAATAAACGTGGACCCTTTATACTGTTGCAGGTAAGGAATATAAGAACCGTCAAGTGCCGGAGAGATGAGCGCAATCGCTTTCACCCGAGCGTCCATGCTGGCAACCGGCAATACCACGGACGCGCCGAATGAATAGCCTGCCGCACCGATGCGCTCTGTGTCCACGTCCTGTCGGGCACTGACGAGGTCCAGCGCAGCAACCAGGTCCTCCCGCTCACCGATCCCTCCGCCATAGCTGCCTTCGCTCTTGCCGACACCCCGGAAATTGAACATAACCGCTATGATCGACCTGTTTACCAGCGCTTCCCCCAGATTGCGAACGACGATATTACTCATCGAGCCGCCGTTGAGCGGATGGGGATGACACAACACTACCGCGGGATATTTACCTTCGCTATCGGGGGTATAGCAATACCCGTGCAATTTGAATGTACCGCTGCGAAATGTTATTGCGGTCTGTTTCATTTTTCGTCCTTTCTCCGATCACCCCACCATACTCTCAGTCTCTCACGTACCTGTTTTTCATATCCAAACTCACCGGGATAATAATATCGGGTGCCTTTGAGCCTGTCCGGCAAATACGTTTCTTTCACAAAATGTCCGGGGTAATCATGGGCATATTTATAGTCCTTGCCGTAGCCGAGCTCTTTCATCAACCCGGTCGGCGCATTGCGCAGGTGAAGCGGGACAGGATCGTTTCGCCCGAAGTCCACATCCTTCTTCACGCGCGAATAAGCAGTATACAGCGCATTGCTCTTCGGAGCCGTAGCCAGGTAGACCACAGCCTGGGCAAGCGCAAGGTTTCCCTCCGGCATACCGATAAAATGCACAGCCTGCTGAGCGGCAACGGCGACCACAAGCGCCTGCGGGTCCGCCATGCCCACATCCTCGGAGGCAAACCGTATCAGCCGGCGGACAATATAAAGCGGGTCCTCTCCGGCTTCGATCATTCTTCCCAGCCAGTAAAGCGCAGCATCGGGGTCTGAGCCGCGCATCGATTTATGAAGAGCGGAAATGATATCGTAATGCTGCTCCCCACCTTTATCGTAAAGGAGTGAACGGCGCTGCAACACGTCCTCCAGCACAGCGAGGTGTACTTTACGGCTTCCGTCCGCTTCGGGCGGAGTTGCCAGCACGGCAATTTCGAGTGTGTTCATCGCGGCACGCGCATCGCCGTTCGATATGACTACCAGGTAATCGAGCGCGTCCTCATCCATTTCCGCTTTATAGCTTCCGAGCCCGCGTTCCTCATCTTTAAGCGCCCGTTCTACAATCGTGCGGATATCGTCATTGGAAAGCGCGTTCAAAGTGAAAACTCTGCTCCGTGAAAGCAGCGGCGAGATTACCTCGAAAGACGGGTTTTCAGTCGTTGCGCCGATCACCGTCACCACGCCGTTTTCGGCATACGGCAATATGGCATCCTGTTGCGCCTTGTTGAACCGGTGTATTTCGTCGATAAATAAAATAGTATGCTGCCCGGTTAGTTTCAGCCTTTGTTTGGCTTCCTCGATTATCTTGCGCAGATCGGCAAGTCCGGCACTCACCGCGCTCAACGGAGCAAAGTACGATCTGGTGATATTCGCGATGATGGTTGCAAGCGTTGTTTTTCCGCTTCCGGGCGGGCCCCACAGCATGAGCGAAGGAAGCCGGTCCGCCTCAATAAACGTACGAAAAACCTTGCCTTCGCCGAGCAGGTGTTCCTGTCCCACAAACTCGTCAAAAGTGCGCGGTCTCATCCGCGCGGCCAGAGGAGCGCCCTCTGATGCAGGGGCATTCATGTCGGAGGGTGTTTCTTTACGGGGACCAAGCCCGTTTAGATCAAAAAGAGTCATTTTAAACGCAGACTACTTTGTATCTTTCGATGAACTGACTGCCATATCGTAGAAGTTCTTTACGGCTTCCACATAATTCAAACGCGATAACACCAGCGTTACCTGTGCACAATCACGGGCGCCGTAGAAATCGCCTCCGCGTATTTCCGCATTATTGGTTACTTCCCGAAGACGGTTACCCAGCGTTTTAACCATATCCACATTGGCGCCTTTTGCAGGAATGGACAGAAGGTAAAGCGCCTTGCCCGTATCCGTGGCTTTGAAATCGATCGAGAGCCTTCCCAATGCTGCGGTCATCGCTTCCATTATCTTCTGTGTCTCGGACCCTTTTTCCTGAAAAGACTGTGACGTTTTCCGGAAAAGACCGGATACAGGGAAATCGGTCTGCCCCACACCTATCGCAGTCCACCCTGAAAGGGTCTGAAGCATATCCCCGATACCGAGCGTCATGGCACCGGCATACTTCGGCCCCACTTCCTCACTGGCACAAAAAAGGTCATAGAACTGGAATACAATATCCTTATTCATATTTTGCAGCATTTCAGTCGTCGGCGATTCCGGCCTGCTCTTAATTCTCTCATTATCGACCAGAAAAACAGCTTCAGCTATTTTATCGGTCGATTTAAGACATACAGCAGTATTATAAATATTTTGCGGATTTGATCGTTCTGTCTCAAACGGCAACACGATCAATGCATAGATCGGCTTGCCCACGTGACGGTCCTTCAATTGCTGCGCCAGTATCGGCAGTCCCACCGAACCCAGGCTGCTCGCAGCGCCTGTTACCAGAAATATCGCCTCGGTATTATAAAAATCGCTCGGCTTGATCGATGAGAGAATCCTGTTTCCTTCTTCGCGCATGAGAGTAGCATTCGCTTCGGATATATTCGCCGACATCTCGACCGATTTGTTTACCGGAATAGTCTGCAAATCCCTGTTCCTTGATTTCAACATGGCAAGATTTTCGTTATCATTGTCAACTGCATATGCACTGGTAACTATCTGGACCCGCCGCTCCGACTTCGCTTTCCGGTTCAGTTCGGTAAATTCAGCGGCAATCCTGGAACCGCAGTTATCAATTCCTATGACAAGTACCCTCATAACTATTTATATCTCCTCACCGTAAATCGATATAGTTTAACCGGTTCACCGGCTGAAATTCCTGCTTTCATTTTACATATGTTTATCTGCTCTTCCGCGGTGTTCACTCCTTCAAGGTCCGGCAACAGGAGACCTCTTCTGAAACCGCTTTCTACGATGACGCCGTAGACGGCAGGGTCGAGTTGTTCCGGACCGCTCACCGGTTCCGGTTGTGTGAGCACATCTACACTATACTGCAACTCGTCAAGTTCCGAAACTCTCACAGGAGAAAAACGGGGATCTCCTGTCGCTGAACTGATAGCATTGGAAACGATTTCCTCAGCAATAGTTTTCTTCGTCGGCTCGAACGTGCCGATACATCCCCGCAACTGGCCGTGTTTTTTAATGGAAACAAAAACGCCCGCGCGCTCCTTCAGTTCGTCGGGCAAATCGACCGGTACGATCACTTTTCCATTATTTATATAAGTTTCAACTGCCGCCCTGGCAAGTTCAATAATCGCACTTTTTTTCTCTGTCATAGCCATTCCCTTTCGAAAGCCGTTTCAAGGTTCGGCATCGAACGATGCCACCATGTAACCCACGCCGAACGGCCCTTCATACGAGTGCACCTTCGGTTTTACTTTCAATCCGTCAAGCGCGCCCATCAGAATAACCACCGAGCGCAATCCGCATTCTCCCGCCCGTTCAACCAGCTTCCTGTCAATATGTAGTATACCATCGACATCCATCTCTGACACGGCTTTCACCAGCATTTCATCGAATACTTTGCCCATCGGGTCATAGCCTGCGGGCGCTTCAGGGATAAGACGATGCGAAAGGTCTCCGCTCGCCACCAGTACAACACGTTTCCCGCTCCGTTTGACTGCCCTGCTCAACGCCCGGCCGAACTCATAATGCATCGAGAGAGGCAACCATGAGAACGTCAACGGTACAAGGTTGGCTTCGTGTAACGCGGGGTAAAGAAAATGCATAGGCACCATTACTCCCTGGTCGAGCTTATACCCGTTTTCTCCGATAGATTTCAGGGGAATATTCGCCTGCTTCGCCTCATCCCTGATAAGCTCAACCAGCGCCATATCATTATCAAAATATCGTTTCGGCTCCCTTGAACCCCAGTTATGCATGTCGCCCGTACAGGTCGGCGACGCCAGTATGCCCATCGAATCCATATGGTAGTCACCGTGAGGGCTGATTATCATGGCTGTTTGCGGTTCCTTTTCAGAGATAAGGTCGGCAAGGTTGTCCAGCGCGTCTATAGTTGCCGATATTGTCCTCTCCTGCCCCTTTCCCACATCCGGAATAAGCAAAGGGGGATGCGGTGTAATACATCCGAAACAAATCCCTTCCATAATTCTACCTCCTCAATGAACTCCGGTATTTCCCATCCTTATGTTAAGCTCTGCTCCGCAAAAGCTGCACCTGGAGTTTTCAACGCCGATTATCCGGGTTGCGTAACCCGATCTCTGTACCACCATTTTTCCGCATGAATAACAATACGTATTTTCCCTGTTATGTCCCGGTACATTACCGAGATAAACGAAGCGCAGCCCTTCGGATATACCTATATCATATGCTCTTTCCAGAGTATCTACCGGCGTCGGCGGCAAATGGTCCAGATGATAATGCGGATAAAATCTGGTCACATGCCACGGTGTAAGCTCTCCCAAATTACTGCAAATCCATGAGGCAAGACCTTTAAGCTGTTCATCGTCATCGTTCATACCGGGAATAACATTGGTCACCACTTCAACGTGCATTCCCCATTTCTTTGCCGCTCTCACCGCTACATCCAGGATGCCTCGCCAATTATATATTTTCGCAATAGAACGATAGAAAGCATCGGAGAAACCTTTCACATCGACACGCCATGCATCCAGATACGGCCCGATCATATCAAGCGCTTCCGGCGTCATATAGCCGTTAGTCACATAAACAGTATAGAGGTTGTTTTCCTTTGCGAGCTTCGCCGAATCGAGCGTATATTCGAACCATATAGCAGGTTCGTTATATGTCCACGCGATCCCTTTACAATTATACTGCTGCGCTATATCGACAGCCGTCTGCGGTGTTATTTTCTGGACATTTCTCCTGAGGGCGGATGACTCTTCGACACACGATATTTCCCAGTTCTGACAGTGTACACAGTGAAAATTGCATCCCCATGTTCCGAGAGAAAACACCGGTGTCCCGGGGAAGAAATGAAATAACGGTTTTTTTTCGATCGGGTCCGATGCTATCGATACAGCTTCAGCATAGTTCAGAGTGTTCAGTATGCCGCCAATATTCTTTCGGGCTTTGCAAACGCCGTATTTGCCTTCACCGATCACACATCTCCACTGGCATACATTACAGCGGACTCTGGAACCTGAGAGTTTATCGTAAAGTAACGCATCAGCCATAGCACACCACTAAGGTAATTATACCATTTCACACTCATTCATTATAACCGTCAAATACCGCATTGTCACTGCATAAAAGATGATAACGCGGAACATGGCAACATCTGTGAAAGTCGCAGAATGAATACGTATCGACCGGTAGACAATAAGGCGGGCATATTTTAGAATTAAGTCCGGTTTTCACAGGATACGCTTAATCGATAGAAACTATGATAGTAATAGGTCTTACCGGCAACATCGGAACGGGAAAATCCACAGTCCGTACCATACTGGAGGAACTCGGCGCCACAACGATAGATGCGGACAAGCTCGGGCACGAACTTCTTTATGAGAGCAAGACAATATATGATGAACTGATAAAGGAGTTCGGAAAAACCATTCTCGATAAAAATAACAGGATAGACCGGAAAAAGCTCAGCGACGTTGCTTTCATCAGCAAGGACGCCCAGTCCCGCCTTAACCGTATCATGCATTCCGCGATCGATATGGAAGTACGAAAGAGAATTGAGCAGTATCGTAACAGGGGAGATAAAGTGGTCGTACTCGAGGCCGCGCTCCTGTTCGAGGCGAAAAAGGACCCTCCGATTGACATCACATGGATAACCGTTGCCCCCAGGAAGGTGATATTGAACAGGTTAAAGGCTCGTCAGGATATGAGCGAAGAGGAGATACTGGCACGCCTTGAAAAACAGATGCCCCCGGAGGAAAAGATAAAGTATGCCGATGTTGTCATCGATACTAACTGCAGCATGGAAGAACTCAGGGAAAAAATATTCTCCCTATGGCAGAGTCTTGTTAAACAGGGCAGATGAACATTGAGCTTATTTGCAAAGTCACACTGATCGTCGTATTTTCTCTGTTTTCCATTATTCGTATCGAGTATTACCGGAAAGTGAGGAAAGCGGGATACAGGACAGTTATCAGAGAACGGATGATGTATTCGTTGTGGCTTAGTATTTTTATTTGCTATGAGGTATTCACTTTCTTTATGTATATCCTGTTTCCATACACGCTGTCGTGGGCGATGTTAATACTTCCCATTTGGTTGCGTGTATCCGGTATTTTCCTTGCTGCTATTGCTCTAACATGGTTTATCCTGGTACACCGGAGCCTGGGTAATAATCTCTCGGTGATGATCAGCATAAAAGAACAACAAACGCTGGTTACCGATGGTATCTATCGCTGGATGCGACATCCGATGTACACCGCTTTTTATATTTTGCATATCGCAGTATTTTTTCTCACTTCTAACTGGTTCATCGGCCTGACCTGGCTCGCAGGCCTGACTGTTATCATAGCACTAAGAGTGAACAGAGAAGAAGCAATGTTGCTAGCGAGGTTCGGCGATCAATATCATCAATACATGGAAGGCACCGGAAAATTTTTCCCGCGTTTCAAACTCCCATCCTTGAGATTTCTATACAGGTCAACAAGGAAAGACAACCCTCCTGCAGAAAGAGAATAACGTTATCGATATTGACATGGCAGGTAATAAAAGAGGATACGAACGGTTAATAAAATATGAGAGGAAATACAACTGAAAGATATTCTCCCTTTCGTTCAACTTGACTTTAAAGACCGGAAGTGCTTAAATAAGTGCTTTGGGTGTAAGTGTTATGAATAAAATGTATGCAATAGTAGAAACCGGCGGCAAACAATACAGGGTGCAAGCCGGAAACAGAATTAAAGTCGATTATCTCGGGGTCGATGAGGGCAAGGAAATCGAGCTCTCCAAGGTGCTGCTTATCAACGACGGCGACGACGTAATGATAGGTAGTCCTGCCATAAATGATGCAAAGGTAACTGCCACTTGTATCGGTGAGGGCCGGGCAAGAAAAGTAATCATTTTCAGATACAAGCGGAAGACGCGTCACCGTGTCAAGAGAGGACATCGCCAGCCTTTTACCGCGCTGCAGATAAAAGATATAATAAAACCAGGCAATAAAGCAGCGAAAAAAGAGCCCAAAGAGAAACAACCTGTCGGAGGTGACAGCTAATGGCACATAAAAAAGGCGGCGGCAGCACGAAGTGCGGGCGCGATAGCAAAGCAAAAAGGCTCGGAGTAAAAAGATATGACGGCCAGCTTGTCAACGCCGGTACTATCATCGTCCGGCAGCGCGGAACGCGCATTTTCCCCGGCGAGAACGTTGGGGTCGGGAGAGATTACACGCTGTTCGCACTCACTACGGGAAAAGTAAAGTTCGAACAGGCTATAAAAAACAGAAGAAAAGTAAGCGTCTATCAGGAATCATAATGAGAGAAAAGATACATCCAAAATATTATCACGATGCAGAAGTTTCATGCTCCTGCGGCAACAAGTTTCAAACAGGATCGACCCAGAAACAACTGAAGGTCGAACTTTGCAGTAAATGTCATCCATTCTTTACCGGTGAACAGAGGATCGTAGATACCGCCGGTAGAGTCGAGCGTTTCAAACGGCGCTATAATATAAAAAGTTAACCGCAAATAAGGCAAAAGGGAGGAGCGGAAATTCCGCTCCTTTTTGTTTTTAAAGGGTGAAAGGGAAAAAGCAGTACCATTACGGGGGTCAGGCGGTGATCGAGGGCGTGATGATGCGGGGACAAAAGACCTTTGCTATCGCAGTCCGCCGTCCCGACGGTGAAATAGACGTAACCGAACAACCTCTCTCTTCTCTCTACAGCGGCCGTATCCGGCGCATACCGTTTATCCGGGGAGTGATCGTCCTGATCGAAACGCTCGTCCTCGGTATCCAGGCGCTTTTTCACTCCGCCCAGATCGCATCGGCAGAAGACCCTGACGAGCAAATATCCACACCGATGCTATGGGGGACCGCTTTCATCAGTATAGCATTTGCCGTTATCGTCTTTTTCCTTGCGCCGTTCGCAGTCACTCATTACCTGATCTATCCCAACATTGCGTCTACGGTACTGAGCAACATACTGGAAGGCGTACTGCGGATAATCATCTTCGTAGCTTACCTGGCGCTTATAAACAAGCTGCCGGACATCAGGACAGTATTTGCCTATCACGGAGCCGAACATAAAGCGGTCAACGCCTATGAGTCCGGAGAACCTCTCGAAATAGACCTGGTAAAAAAGTACCCGACCGCTCATAAACGCTGCGGTACCAGTTTCCTGATCGTGGTAATGGTTATCGCGATACTTGTCTTCGCGTTACTGGGAAAACCTCCGCTCTGGATCGGCATCCTCTCGAGGATCGTCCTTATTCCTGTCATTGCCGCCGTGAGCTATGAGATTGTCCAGTTCAGTGCTATCCATGCCGATAACCCGATAATAGGCTTGCTTCTCGTACCCGGACTCATGCTGCAAAGGATGACCACAAGAGAACCCGATGAAAAGCAGATGGAAACAGCCGTGCGGGCATTACAGATGGTGGTCAATTCCGATACAGGGCAACAGATAACGGTACTCTGAGGCTATTCGATATCTTCCTTAACGAACTCCTGAAAGAAACAGCTCCACGAACCAGTGTGACATACCGGACCGGCGGGGTCTGCCTTGATTAAAAGAGCGTCGCTGTCACAGTCCTTCGCCATGGAACGGACTTTAAGAATGCTTCCCGATGTGGCGCCTTTATGCCAGAGCTCCTGCCTGCTCCTGCTGTAGAACCAGATATCTCCCGATTCCAGCGTTAACCGCAGCGATTCCTTATTTGCATACGCAAGCATCAATATCTCGTTGCTTTTGTAGTCCTGTACAATAACAGGTATAAGTCCTTTTTCATCAAACTTCAACATCGCCTCTTAACTCCTTATTCCTCTTGTTCAATTGACAGCGCCTCTTTCAGGTCCACATTGCCCGTATAGAGCGCCTTGCCTATAATCGCGCCCTCCGCACCGAGCTTCTTTAATGTCCGGAGATGCTCCACTGTGGCAACGCCGCCCGCCGCGATCACGGGCAATTTCACATTACGCGCGAGATCACCTATGGTCTGAAAGTCCGGCTCTGTAAGCGTTCCGTCACGCTGTATATCCGTATACAGCATTCTCTTCACCCCCAGGTCCACCAGCCTCCTGCTGAAATCCAGCGCCCTGCTTTCCGTGCTCGTCAACCAGCCGCGTGTCGCCACATAACCGTTTCGCGCATCAACGCTCACTATAATCGACTCGCCGAACCGCGCACAGAGCTTCTTCAAAAGGTCCGGGTTTTCCACCGCAATGGTGCCCATAATGACCCTGGCAATTCCGGCATCCAGCGCCTGTTCCACAGCGGCTTCCGTCCTTATGCCGCCCCCAAGCTGCACGGGAAGTCCGGTCTCCCGGGCAATCGTCGCTGCGATATCCAGATTCCGGGGCTCGCCGGCTGCCGCGCCGTCCAGGTCCACTACATGCAAACGTAATGCGCCCATGGACTTCCACTGCATTGCCACGGCTGCAGGATCATCCGAAAAGACCGTTTCCCGGTTATAATCGCCCTGATACAGACGAACGCATTTTCTGTTCTTTATGTCAACTGCTGGTATTATTTGCATCATATCACCATCTATATCAATCCGGTATTTCCGGCGTATTCACACCGTTTTTACGTTCCATATAAATCCGGCCGGATGTACTATACCGCAACCACATGTAAAAAACGACAGGAACGTTATCCCGTATTCGTGCCGGGAAGTATATTTATACCAGAATTCACGCTTCACAGCAAAAAAGGAGACCGTAAAAGGGGATACGAATTTCAGTTGACACTCTATACTACATTTGTTAAACTCAAAGTAAGAGTATAGGAGATTACTCTAATTTCCTCGCGTCTCAAGTTCAATCGAATGAGTGATTATTCATGCCGTTATGAAACAGGCAAGAAGACCGTTCACACAATGTTTTTCAAGACTTGTTGCCGCAAGTACTCTGATCCTACAACAAAATCTGACGTTCCGTCAGAAAACCATTATAATTACAATACACTAGTTTAAATAGTGTCAAAGGAGGATATGTTTTATGATTGTGACATTAAGCGCAATCAAGGCGGACATTGGTGGATATGTTGGACATTCCAGCTCACATCCCGAAATATTGAAGCTGGCTGAAGAAGGTATGGCCAGGGCAAAAAACACCGGTATGATAATAGACTATCATGTAACCAGGTGCGGTGACGACCTTCAGCTTATTATGACCCATCAACACGGCGAGAACTATGGCCCCATCCACGAAATGGCATGGAACATCTTTGTCGACTGCACACAATTGGCAAAGAAGTTAAAGCTCTACGGTGCGGGACAGGACCTCCTTGCCGACGCATTCTCCGGTAATGTAAAAGGACTCGGTCCGGGCGTCGCGGAAATGGAGTTCGAGGAAAGGGAATCGGAGACCATTATTATTTTCATGGCGGATAAAACAGCGTCGGGCGCGTGGAATTTACCGCTCTATAAAATGTTTGCAGACCCGTTCAATACAATCGGTCTCGTTATTTCGAACACCGCTCATTGCGGGTATTCGTTCGAAGTCCATGATGTGAAAGAGAACATGAAAATCACATTCAATGCCCCGGAAGAAATCTACGATATGCTGGTATTCCTGGGCGCTCCGTCGAGATTCATTGTAAAATCGATCTATCACAGGGATAGTAAAGAAATTGCGGCAAGCTCGTCGACGCAGAAACTGTCATTGATAGCCGGAAGATATGTCGGCAAAGACGACCCTGTATGCATCGTACGGGCACAGGGTCAATTTCCGGCGGTTGGCGAAGTGCTTGAACCGTTCTCTCAACCCAATATAGTGGAAGGATGGATGAGAGGGTCCCATCACGGGCCGCTTATGCCGGTCGCCATCGATCAGAGCAATTGTACCCGGTTCGACGGGCCGCCGAGAGTGATCGCAGCAGGCTTCCAGCTTGCGGAAGGTAAACTGGTTGGTCCCAGCGACATGTTCAAAGATGCTGCGTTCAACAACGCGCGACAAAAGGCGCTGGATATTGCGGATATTCTCAGGTCGATGGGACCGTTCGAGCCGCACCGGCTGCCCCTTGAAGAAATGGAATACACGACCATGCCCCAGGTGATGCAGAAGCTTAAGCCCAGGTTCGAGGAGTTATAAGCACAGAGCCTATGATGAAACTTCTCCTGGCAACAACGAATAAAGGGAAAATCGATGAATATCGCTATCTATTCAGAGGGCTACCGTTCATACTTGTGTCACCAGTAGAGGAAGGTATCGATATCGACGTCGATGAAAAATATTCGACCTTTGAAGAAAACGCCAGGCATAAAGCTGTGGAGTACGCGCTCCACAGCGGAATGCTTACAGTTGCGGACGATTCCGGGCTGGAAGTTGATGCGCTCAACGGCGAGCCCGGCGTCATGTCTGCACGCTATGCAGGAGAAGGTGCGACAGACGACGATAGAGTCAAATATCTGTTGAATAAACTGGAGGGCGTCCCCTGGGAAAAAAGAACGGCTCACTTTACATGTGTAATCGGCATCGCCGACAGAAAAGGAATTGCAGAGACCTGTACCGGTCATTGTCATGGAATCATTGCTATGGAACCGGCCGGGCTTAACGGGTTCGGTTATGACCCGCTTTTCTATTTACCGGAGTTCGAAAAGACACTGGCGGAGCTTACTTCGGAAATCAAGAACAACGTCAGCCATCGCGCTGACGCTGCACGGAAAGCACGCCCGTTCCTGAACAGGCTTGCAGGGGCAGGAGTGCAATGAACAAAATTATCGATTCATGTCATCGACCTATTAATTACCTGCGAATTTCGGTCACCGACAGGTGTAATCTCCGCTGTGTTTACTGTATGCCTGCAAAAGGTATCGACCTGATTTCACATGTCGATATCCTCAGCTATGAAGAGATCGCTACCATCGCCAGTGCAGCGGCAAAGCTCGGCATCAGCAAAATAAGGCTTACCGGAGGAGAGCCGCTGGTCAGGCTTCATCTGTCCGACCTCGTGACAAAACTCGCGGAAATACCTGAGATAGACGATATCTCGCTTACAACCAACGGCTTGCTGCTGCAAAAATACGCCGTCGAACTCAAACAGGCAGGGCTAAACAGGGTAAACGTCAGTCTTGACTCGCTCGACGCGGACAAGTTCGAACGCATTACGCGCTTTCATAAACTGGAGGACGTACTCCAGGGCATCACTGCAGCCAGGGAAGCCGGGCTTACGCCGGTGAAGATAAACGTGGTGGTCATGCGGGGCATAAACGACGATGAGATAACCGATTTTGCCAGGCTGACCGTTACAGACGGATGGCATGTCCGCTTTATAGAGCTTATGCCGTTCGCCACGGACAATCCACCTGAGTGTCATTCCAAAGACATGATCGAGCTATCCGACCGTCAATATATATCCATCGATGAAGTGAAGGAGCGCATCACGGCTCTTGGACCGCTGGAACCGTCCTCTTCAGTCAAAGGCAACGGGCCCGCCAAATATTATACATTGCCCGGCGCGAACGGTACCATCGGCTTCATCAGCCCGGTGAGCGAGCATTTCTGTTTCAATTGCAACCGCATCCGGCTGACCGCCGACGGAAAGATACGCCCCTGTCTGCTCAGTGAAAAGGAGTTCGATATCCGCCCGCTGCTCCGCGACGGCATACCTCAAGAAGAGCTCAGCAGGGCGATCACAGAAGCGATCATGGCAAAACCAAGGCAGCACCATCTCGCGTCCGGCTCACGCCCGAAAGGCCGCTCCATGTCTCAGCTAGGAGGATAATATGGAAGCAGTACCTGAGAGCAGAATGGTTGATATCGGCGACAAACCTGTCACGTTCCGGCAGGCTACCGCGCGCGGAAAAGTGATAATGCAACCTGCCACGTTCGATGCGCTCGTAAGCGGGAAGCTGCCCAAGGGCGAGGCGCTTTCGGTCGCCCGTATCGCCGGGATCAACGGCGCAAAGGAGACATCCCGCCTGGTGCCGATGTGTCACCCGCTGCTCATCGATGATGTGGCAATCGAGTTCGTACAGGACAAAAAGACCTCGTCCATCGAGATCACTGCATCGGTAAAAGGAAGCGGCAAGACGGGGTTCGAGATGGAAGCGATGACTGCAGTTTCAGTGAGCGCTCTCACCATCTACGATATGTGCAAGTCGCTCGACTCTACTGCCCGGATCGAAAATATCCGGCTGGTCAGGAAAAGCGGCGGGAAAAGCGGCACAGTCGTACTCGAAGAATAATAATCCATAGCAGTTCACCGGTAAATCCGCAGGAAGGTCCTTACAGTTTTTTTCAGCGCACGTTTGAAGAAAACGCTTAACAACACCCCTGAAACAATAAGCGTGAGCCAGTTCAACACTATAGACACGACTTCATACCTGTACTCCAGTGCGGCCCCGTAAAGTATGGCAAGCGCTATAAGCGAGCCGGTCCCGATAACCGCATTTACAATGAAGATGATCCGGACCGCACGTTCAAGTCCCCTGCTCCGGGCAAACGCAATTGCGATAAACAGGAAAGCAACACTCATCATCAGGTAACCGATATCTTCCAGCGCAATAAAGATACCATGAGGATTATATTGCGAAAACAGCGAAAGTCCCTCGACTTCGCCCTTCAGGAAACAGGTCTGCACTACTGTGAGTTGAATGAAATAGTTTATCGACAGCGCTGTAGAGGAGATAACCGCAAAGCAGACGGCAAAAAGAGCGTACAGTTTTCTTTCCATTGAAACATAGTGATAGACACAGGCAACAAGCATAATAAATAAAGGCCCTATAAAGAATGCAGGGTACATCCATATGTAATCGATAGGAACGAATTCCGCTGCATCGGTATAAGGGTAGACAATGCAAGATCCGGTCATGCAGAATGGACCGGAACGCGCAGGCGCAGTAGTGGTAGCTATGCCCAGCGCCGCAGCAGCAGCTACCGCAATGAGTAGTGAAATCCAGAAACCGGACCGGCAAAGCGTTTGCCCGAAACCGTCCGCCGTTCCGTTATCCGTAATCCCGTTCTTTTCTTTATCCATCATATAACGGGTACTCTTCTGAAAATCACCAGGCGACTTTGGTATAAGGGACAAGCCCTTCCGCCATTTCAACCAGTTCAGGTTTTATCTTATAGAGCCTGAAAATATGCTCGGCTCCTGCCGGGAGTATTTTTGCTACCATAGGAACATCCTGCCGGAAACGCTGTTGGATCGCCTCGTCTTCCACTATGGACGCTTCCCCTTTAATACGGACCTGCGACAGCTTTTCCGGATTTGCCCATACTACTTCCACCTGCGGACAGCTATTTATTTCGGCGACCTTACGTGTAGTTGCGAACGTAAAGAAATATATATCGTCATCATATATTACATAGATTCCCATCGGCCTTACCCGGGGGCAGTTGTTCTCGTCCATAGTTGCCAGGTAGCCGATACGGGTCTTGTTGATAAATTCAATCACCCTGTCGCGCGTCATGATAAACCTGCTTTTTTTATTATGCTTCTACCGTAAAACGTTTGCCGTCTTTTTTACAGAGGTCTTTTATCAGGCTTCGTCCCGATGTAGCCGCACCGCTTATACCGATTGTAGCTGAAGCCCACTGTCCCACGTGAAAGAACCCGTCAAGGCCGGGCAGCGTCTTCGACAGGCCTTTTCGTTGTATCTCGGCGGCATCTTCGACAGGCGGCCCCGGCTGCCAGCCGTAGCGGTTCCCTGTATAACGCTCGGCCGTGGGCGGTGTGCTCACATCGATCACTTCGATACGGTCTTCAAGTCCGGGAAACCGCGGAGCAATTCTCTTGATAACCATGTCGGCAATGCGTTTCTTCTCGTCACGATATGCCGCAATATCGGCGTTGCGCCGCTCCTTCCAGTACGGATAAACAGCCTGCGCCTCGATCTTGACGATAAATTTGCCTTCGGGCACGAGACCTGTTTCCGGCCCGAACGTGACCACGTGCAGCGAGTCCTGCTTTATCCCTCCGAGGTCGATCTGTCCGTCGAAGATAAGCGTTAAAGCATGCGGGACATCGGGATACTCTCCGTTCACTCCCAGGAAAATGACGAGCCCGAAAGGTCCGGTGTCACTTACTCTACCGTAGTATTTTTCTATAGGCCCGGTGAGATAACGGCCTTCGAGCATGCGGTAAATGGTATCGTAACCGTCTGCGGCGGAAATGATACGGTCAGCACGGAGTTCGGTGCCGTCGCTCAGCAATACGCCCGTTGCGCAGTTGTCTTCCACCAGTATCTTTTCAACTTTTGCCTTGTAGCGTATTCTCCCGCCCGCATCCATATAGCTTTTTTCTATTCTCCTGCTGAAAGCAAGCGACCCTCCGGCAGGCCAGCCCAGGTCTCCGGCCGACATTCCCGCCATGAACATGACAATCGCTGCCATAGGCACATCATCGCCCGACATGTCATACATGATATGCATCATTGCACGGCGGAGTGCCGGACTTTTCAGATTTCGGGCGAACTGCGCAATAGGAGTCTGGGTCAGGCGTTTTATCAGTGACAGATGAGGGAGCACCCGGAGCATTCTCATCATACCGCCGAGCCCTATAGACATAACGTCTGCATTGCTGAACTTCTTTGCCGACCCGATCAGGTCATCGATTGCCGCGGAATCATCCGGGGCGATCTCTTTCAGGTGTTTTTCCAGCCGGGCAAGGTCCGTGTACCAGTGTACCGGCACGGAATCCGGCGACTCAACGCAAACAAACTCATCGTGATCGATGACGTCGCAGTTGTCCAGCGCGCCGAGCTCTTTCCATATCTGATAAAGGCCGCTTTTCGGAGAGGTCCCTGCCACATTGTGCATGCAGTAGTCGAAAATATAGTTTTTCCGTTTCCACGAAGTACACATGCCACCCGGTTTATCGTGCATCTCGTAAATATCAACGTCATACCCGTTTATTCGCGCATAATAGCCGGTTGACAAGCCTGCTACCCCGCCTCCGATAATAATAAGCTTTTTATCAGTCATAATATCCCCCCGAATATCCAGAGTGTTTACCGTAAGGCAAGAAATTGATATAACAGCAAAATGCAATCGCAGGATAGATTCGATTTTGCTGTTACACTTTAAGGGGCACCGGTGTATTTGTCAATACTCCATTTTCTTGCTTGCGTTAATAACCGGTATCGTATTGTTCCGCCATATTTACACCGGGATATTACCGGAATCGCAGGCAGGAAGAAGATCGCAGACTCTCATTAACAAAATACCGGCGCAAGTACTGTGCCGGTAAATGCAGCTATTGTAAAAAGAGCGGCTGCTCAGTTTCCCGACCCTGCCATCCTGTTGACTATGACCTGTAAAATGCAACGTTTACCTGTCGATCAGGCAGGTCGTTCCGCCATACTTTCCAGTACGTCCTCTATGAACATTTCAGCTTTCAGAAGGTCTTTTTCATTCGGCCTGTCGCGCATATCGCCGAAATACGTTCCGGGCATCGGATCATCCAGATATTTACCCGGACAGCAGAATTGACCTATACATTGAAAACGCAGATGTCCCAATTCAAGTGCAAGCAATTTCAGGGCAGGCTCTGCCTCAATAGGGCCGAATTCGCAGCCGGAATATGTTACAAAAGCGGCGGCCTTTTTCGAATCGGGTCCCAGCACTATCTTTTTATGAGCAACAAGGGGCCCCTTGTCAGGAGGCAGGGATACCGGTAACGGATCTTTGAGGTATTCGAGTATTTCACCTCTTCTTTTGAGGGAAATCCTGGGATCATGAAAATGTATCTTATATCGAATAGCACACAGCAGTTCACTGTAAGGAAGATGAGACATAACTCCTGACCCTGCACACAGAAAATCGTAGTCATTGACATCGTAAGGTGGAGTATAAATATCTTCAGCTTTTCTGCGGATTTTATACATGTCACATTCCCAGCCGTTTTTTTCAAACGTGCTTTTGAACCGCTCTGCCACTTTCTCCGAATGACCTGTGTAGGACGAGTAGAGTATCAAGCATTTCTTAGTCATTGTCACTCCCTTTTATTACTTTTTATTTCCTTTAAATAACCATGAAGTCTTTAGCAATCACACATTAGTAAAAAGCCTTTGTGATATCATTCGCCATTGTGCGGCGGTCCTATCCTGATCAAGGTCTTTCAAGAAAAACCACACGAAGAAAACGTATCAAAGATTTGTACCGCTGTCAATAAACAACAGATTATATCTTAAATAATGCTGCCTTTCCTCCTCCGGTAGTCCTGATAACCTTGTTTATTTCTATCGTACAATACTGAATTTCAGGCGTAAGATTGATGGAAGGAGTGCTGCAGCATTCCGTAAGAGACGGAGGAGATGAACTATCCGGTAACATATAGACAATATCGGAGGTATACATCGCAAGGTCATTGACTTGCCTTTTCAACCAGAGTATACTCTAAAAACCAACTGTGGAGGTAACCAATGAAACTATCCTGTCTGCAAGAAAACTTAAGCAAGGGATTAGGCATTGTTGGTAGGGCTGTCGCAACAAAGACCACGCTCCCTATTACGCAAAATGTATTGATTGCCACCGACCAGTCGCAATTGAAATTGTCATCCACTAACCTGGAAATGGCGGTGAGTTGCTGGATCGGCGCTAAAATAGAAAAGGAGGGCGCAATCACCATCCCTGCCCGCCTTCTCACCGAGTTCGTCAACTCGCTGCCGACCGACGACCAGATATCTATGACGCTGACGCAGCATACGCTCGAAGTCAAATGCGGGCGGTACCAGGCGCGTATCAATGGCATCGACGCGAGCGAGTTCCCCCCGATCCCGAAGATAGCCGACGGCATCTCCACGAAGATAGAAGCCGAGGCACTCCGGGATGGTATCACCCATGTCGGTTTTGCCGCAGCGACTGAAGAGTCGCGGCCGGTGCTCACCGGCGTTCATACCGAGCTCGAAGAGAGCAAGCTCACCTTTGCCGCCGCAGACGGTTTCAGGCTCGCGGTCCACTATACCTCCGTACTCTCACCGGTTAAAGAGAAAACAGCCGTTATTATACCGGCACGCGCACTGAACGAGCTGGGCCGCTTCATCGCCGACCACGATGAGCCTGTTGAGATCGTTGTCAACAAGCAGAAAAGCCAGGTTATGTTCAAACTGAAGAATATCGAGATGGTCTCTCAAATCATACAGGGCTCTTTCCCGAACTACTCCCAGTTAATACCGCAGAGCTACGAGACGCGAGCCGTGATCGACGTCTCCGAGTTCCTTCGCGCTACGAGAATGTCGTCCATCTTCGCCCGTGACGGAAGCGGCATCGTACGCCTTATCGTTACTCCCAGCGAAAACGAGGCGACCGCCGGCAAAGTGGCGGTATCCGCCCGCGCCGAAGAGATCGGCGACAATGTCGGCGAGGTAGACGCGCTGGTCGACGGTGCCGATGCCAAGATCGCCTTCAACGCCCGGTACCTCACCGATGTGCTCGGCGTATTGAAGCAGAACCAGGTCGCGCTGGAGACCACCACACCGTCAAGCCCCGGCGTTATCCGCCCGGTCGGCGTCGATAACTACGTCCACGTCGTCATGCCGATGTTTGTCCAGTGGTGAACAGCAATGAAGTTCAGGATTATTGTAGAACACGATCCGGAAACAGGGTGCTACGCTGCATATTGCCCCGAACTGCCGGGATGTTGCAGCGCTGGCGATACCGAAGAAGAAGCGCTCGAAAATGCGCGGGAAGCGATCATGCTTTACCTTGAACCGGCACCGGTAAAACTGGACCCCGATAATAAAATATTCGACATCGAACTCCCTGCTTAAATGGCGGAAAAATTCCCGCGGCTTTCAGCAACACAGGTAATCCATATATTCGAACGTCATGGCTTCATGCTTGTATCCCAGCGCGGGAGCCACCAGAAATGGCGTCATCCTGAAAGCAGAAAACAGGTGATCGTCCCCTATCACAAGGGGAAACAACTACCTCTCGGCACATTGAGAAGCATCATCGAGGGAAGCGGCATTCCGGTTGAAATGTTCAAGTAATCAAAGAGTCTGCAAATCCCTTGAATTGTCACCTGTCACGGACTACAATATCCGATGTGATATTCCCTACAAAGTAAAGCCCTGAAGCACAGGAGTTACGGAATAAATTAAAGCTGGTAATTGAAAGAGGTAATTTTAAAGGTAGTTGTGATATTTGTAAGGATTGGAAATAAATATATTCACTCGTAAAATAAAAATATAATAGATTTATTATAAATTTATATATGATGAAAGAAAAAGAATTTAAATTAATCCTAGATCGAGAAAAACATGAAAATGATGTAGTACAGCATTTTTCAAAGCATATTGACTTTCTAATTGATCTAACTAACTATGGTAGTAATCTTATTCCTCGTGCATATGATTCAAGTAAAAAAAAGTTAGAAGATATTGTCGTTATCGTAGTACTTCTAAAACAGGTAATTTCTATGATAGACGCAATTGAAATTCTAATATCAAAGTGTTCAATAAACCCAGCAAGCTTACAAGCAAGAGCAGCCTTTGAAGCATCCGTATATATTGATTGGATTTTAAAAGA
>CAZAIO010000024.1:0-25739 GCA_964485235.1 uncultured Dehalococcoidales bacterium | reverse complement strand
CCAAATGGACAGGATGATAGCCAACGGTCGGAATATGAGCATTTTCTATATCTTCTACAGTAATAGGACCGGTCTCGTATAAAGCAGAAACCTGCTTTTCCCTGATGCAATGTTTAAAAACGGAGGTGTCATTTTGCCGACCGGTAATACGTTCAATTTAGAAACATGTACTCGCTGTGGATTGTGCGCGGAAGTATGCCCAATGAAGATAATCAGGAAAGATGATACGGCAGGGATGATATTCAGAGCGGACAGGATAGAGTTTTGTTTTAAATGCGGGCAGTGTATGGCTGTTTGCCCTGCGAAATCGATCAATGTTGACGGTCTGTCATATTCAGATGACTTCGGAGAACTGCCGGATGACAGCTTTATTGAAGATGCCTTTATGAACATGATAGCAACACGCCGGGCGATACGTAATTTTAAAGACAAGCCGGTACCTAAAGAGATGCTGGAGAAAATAGTGGATGCTATTACTTATGCTCCGCCGGGTTTCCCTCCTCTTAAGACCGAAATAGTAGTCGTTCAGGATACTAAAATCATCAGACAGGCTTTGCCGCATATGATAGAACTGTTTGATTCACTGATGAAGGCAATGGACAATCCTTTTTCACGTTTTTTTGTTAAAAGACGTATCGATAAGGCCACATATCGAGTCATGAAAAATCATGTCGTGCCCTTGATGAAAATGAGACTACCGGGACTCAAGGACGGTACCGAGGACACGATCACCAGATATGCTCCGGCGATGATAATATTTCATGCGAATAGAGATGCCGAAAATTATAGAGAGGATATTTACATAGCATTGACATATGGTTTCCTGGCAGCGCACGCTCTTGGGCTTGGCGGTTCCGCAATGGATTTGATTCCACCGGCTATTGAGCGCAATAAAGAGTTAAGAAAACTATTCTCGATTCCTGATAGCAATGAAGTGGTTGCGTCGATGATTCTCGGTTTCCCGAAATACAAATACCAGCGGACAATTAGAAGGAAGTTAAAAGGGGTTACCTGGATATAGCCTCGAAACTTTCTATCCCCGGCATCGTAACAGGTCCGGCTGCTGCTGTTAAAATTTCCTGATATATGAGGGTTATTCGTAACGGATAACTCCCGCAAAATTATCTTACCGGTCGGAGTACAACGTAGTATTTTGTAGAATGGTAACTCTTGGATAGAAATTATAGCGTGAGTAAAAGGCGAACACCTCTTCATTACCTGCGGCTACCGCAATCGTCCTCTTTGTAACCGCCAGACCGTCCATCCATTCTATTGCTTTCTTCATGAAATTATCGCCGATACCATGCAGGCGATAGTCTTTTTCAATGAAGATCGACTGGATCTCCCCTTCTTTCTCTTTAGATACTGTACTGAGGCAATAGCCAACGATCGTTCCTGTATCAGTATCTTTTGCGAGGTCTATGTGCATGGTACCTTTGCCGGTTTTCTCCAGCAGAACTTTTTTTCTCAGGTCGAACGTCATACGGGCAAAATGCGCGGCATGATGTGGAGAACGTACCCTGTGGTGTTGGTTCAGCTTTTCCCACAGCGGGCCTATCAGGTCGATATCGTTCCGGTCTGTTACGCTATATTCAATTTTCGGCATAGAGATTTGCTCCTGCTTCGAGTCAATCTGCAGATATAATCTGTTTATTCCGTCACGTTTCCATATCCAGTTTTACGGTTGGCTTTAACATTACAGAGAAGATAAGCCCGATGACGCTCAGTATTGCACAGGTTAGAAATGCCGTTTGATAGCTGCCGGTCTGGTCGAATATATATCCTGTGATATACGGACCGGCGGCTGCCCCGATTGTATATCCGACGTGAACCACCCCGTAGATCAGCCCGTGCGATTTCATTCCGAAAAGCCATGCTGTTAGCGGGGACTCGGAGGCACCCATTCCGCCTGTGGCAAAACCGAAGATTACGATGAACAGGTAAAGCATCCATTGCGCGTACGCCACAGGCAGCCAGAACAGGGTTATCGACATCAGGATAAACCCGATGATGAAGATCTGCCTGTTGCCTATCCTGTCGGCCAGAGCGCCCAGCACGTTATTGCCTACAATCGATATTGCCCCTCTCACCGCCAGTATGTTCGCGGCGCTCACGATCGGGATGTTCATATCGGTCGCGTGAGGTACAATATGTACGCCGATAGAGAAACTGCCGTATCCCATACAGAAAAAGAGACCGAAAACTATCCAGAACTGCGGTGTCTTAACGGCTTCCTTGAGAAGAAAAGAGGCGGTGACCGGTTTTTCTGCCGGGCGGTCTTCTTTTTTTACACTTTCTGTGGTGAGGTCTACTATCCGTTCGGGACCCTGCCTCAGAAAACGGGTCGCCAGCACTATAAACAGAAACATGGCGATACCCAGTATGATATAGGACAGGGACAGACTATACGCGGAGATAAGGCGGCTGATGACAGGTGGTCCGATCAGCCCGCCTATGCCCAGGCCGGCGATGACAATGCCCGACATAAGCGTCCGTTTCTTGTCGAACCATTTCGCAACGGTAGACAGGAGCGGGACCCACACACCGCTCATTCCTGTGCCTATGATAATGCCCCAGAACAGGTAAAGCTGCCAGAGGGAGCTTACCTGTGACATAAGCAGATAGCCCACGCCCAGAATAATCCCGCAGGCGGTCATCACGACCCGCGGTCCGAACCTGTCGTTGAGCGCTCCGACGACAATCCCGAGTATTCCATATATGAACATGGACAGGGAAAAGGCACCGGACGTGACTGCTCTGCTCCAGCCAAACTCATCTATGAGCGGTTTAAAGAAGATCCCGTAAGAATTGTACGTGGCCCATGCCACCATCATGATGAAGAAAGCTGCTGTTACTACTATATAGCCGTAGAAGAACCGCGGTCCGTTCTGGTTTGCTCCGGAATTATTGTATGTCACTATCGTATCATCCCGGCTTAAGTCAATTTTATAGCCAGATTATATCATGCGGAACAGGGAATTCACCTCTATGGGTGCATCCGGGGCAGTTTATTTTACCGATAGTTCAATTATCTTATTTATACTATCGAGTTTCTCCAGGCCGTCCAGCATATCCAGAAGTTTTTTCGCTTTATCTTTTGACACAGTTTGCGAGAAGTCGACATTAGCCATGAATTTATCTTTGATATCTTCTTTTAACATCGGGTTGCCGAACGGGTCCCCTTTCGGACTATCGGTGAATTCGGATAACTCTCTTCCGTCCTTCATCTTTACCGTAAGTTTATTGGTCAGCATGAATACGTCCGGCAGTTCAATCAGCTTTATCCTCGTAACAAGAGCACCGATTCGGGGGTCAAAGATAGAATCTTCCGAAAAGTGCGCGGGCTTTATGCTCTTCCTGAGCAGGACATCGGCTACAGCATATCGATAGTTAAAAGCGGCGTTGCCGTGCGGGAAATCTCCGGCTTGGAAAGGTTGTGCTACGAAAGCCTCCAGTCCTCCCCGCGGCACGTGAAGAAGTACTTCCTCGATGTCTTCAGTATCGATGTCGTATTTGTTGATAAGTGCCAGGGCGCATTCGATCGATGGATGGCAGAGCCCGCAGCACGGATACGGTTTGATATGGGACTCCGCATAGTATTTTTGCCCCAGGTCCTCGGTCAGGATTTCAGGATTCAGGCAACCTTCCGTATATAGTTTATAGTAGCCCAGTTTGCCCAGCAGGGCATCTCGCGGTCCGGTCCACCCGGCTTTTGCCAGTTGTGCCGAAAAAATGCCGTTTCGGGCGGCTGTCCCCTGCAACAGCTTAAAGGCAGAAGTCCCCTCCCAGATGCTCTGGAAGCTTCCGCCGGTTTGATTCAGAGCTATGCCGAAAGCATTCCTCAACTGTTTTTCATTCAGGTTTAACAACCTTCCGGCAATAGCAGTAGCCGCGAACACATTTATCGTTCCGACCTGGTCCCACCCGAAATTAAACCACGACCCTGTTGCACAGATAATCCTTCCCGCTATATCATCGCCCACAAGCAAAGCCGAAATCAGTTCCTTGCCGTTTATTCCTTTAATTTCTCCCATAGTCAGGGCAGTACAGACGGTTGTTCCGCTCACATGGCCCGGAATGGACCTGCCCTTAAATAAAAAACCCACCGGCTCAAAATCAAATGACCGCGCCATAACGCTGTTTACCATCGCTGCATTCTGTGCCGGTATTTTCCCGCCGTGGACCAGTACGGTTGCCTCTGCTTTACCTCCCCAGTCTTTAACAAGGTTTACTAATTCCGGATTGCTGACAGCATTGGCGCCTGCTATGATACACCCGATCACATCGATGATACGGGACTTGGCATTTTCAACAGTCGCCTGATCTATGTCCTCAAAACGCGTGTTAACAGTATTTGCCGATAATGCTTCTATTGCCGTGTTTTTTTCAGTGGTGCTCATTTCTAAATACCCCTTCTACTAATTCTTTCCTGATCAACAGAGCGTTCTCTTTTCAAGTACGGTTAATCGTAGGTCAGCATCCCTTTTTCTTCCATATCCAGCAGGCGGTGTTCAATCTCGCTATCCGAACGCTGGTAGAAGTAGGGGTTCACTTTTTCTTTGAACTGATAACCTTTTTGTGGTATTGCCTCCGATAACAGGTCTTCGTATTTGTTGAGCCTCTTTTCTGTAATGTCGTTTTCCAGTACTGCCTCGGCGGCAGCCTGTCCCGCACAGGTTCCGGTAACATATGATGTGACAATTCCTCGCCAACTGCCTGAGCTCCCTGTCAGTATCAGGTTATTTTTAACAAGTTCGGGTAATCGTTTCCCCAGGTCCCATGAGTGCCGGAAACCGGTCATTCTTATCGGGACAGCGTCCTTCAATTTCTTTGAGAGCGTGTAATTGCCGAGCTTTATATTCTGCAGGTCTTTCAGTTTTGTGACATATATTGAGCAGGAACTTTCGTCCCGCGGGCCGATACTGGTTTTCCCCGCATCGATGAAAGCGCCATAATGTTCCTCCATTGTATCCGGTTCAATGTCTTTGACCCTTGTCATGTCCATTGAAATACCGCCGAAATATTTCTGGTCTGCCGGAGTAAATCCCAGCCATTGCGGTACGCCTTTCTGCATTGCGGTAATACCATCCGCAGCTATAATCACCTTGCCGTAAATTTCAGGGTTGGCTGTTGAACCGGTCTTTATTCCGACATAGCGGTCGCCTTCCTGTATGAGGCCGGTTGCCCGCGTATTCAATAAAAGATCGGCACCGGCTTCTATAGCCTGCCGGGCCAGCTCTTTGTCAAAGAGCGCTCTGTCAACCAGGAACTTGGTCCTTTCGGGAATTGTAATAGTCTTGACTATTTTGCCGCTCGGAGCATAGATGCGCCTTGCCCGGTACTCCTGAAGTACAGCACGCCGGTTTACCGAGCGTATTATTTCCTGGGTACGTTCTGATACCGGGAAATGCACCAATCCGCAGCAATGAGCCGGGATGCCGATTTCAGTATGTTCCTCAAGGATGAGAGTCTTGGCACCGAGTGTCGCGGCTGTCTTTGCAGCACCGGAACCTGCCGGACCGGCACCGATAACTATAATGTCGTACTCGTTCAATTCAAGATCACCTCGCGATTGCTTTGCCGGGGTACCGGTTTATAGCCGAATTGTACTATATTCTATCTCGTAATTGGAAGCTAAATTATTTAATAATATTGATAAAATTGGTTATTATTTTCTGCTGGCTCTTATAAAAATAGCCAAACGGCTTATCGATGCTTTTCGGGAACACTCGATTCCCGTAAAAAACAATTGATTGCCTGATTGGATATTCCATGCCATAATATTCCAGTTATCTTACTTTATTACAAAAAAAATGTTCAGTCAGCAAATCGAAGCATGGCAGGTGTTTTTTTCCACCGTGGCGTTAGCTGCCGCAGGACTGATGGGGCTTATATTTCTGTCGCTTTCTTTACGACTGGATATTATCAGAAATCCTGAGAATGAAAACTTGCGTCATGTGGCATGGCAGACGTTTTTAAATTTCTTTTTTCTGATAATGTTTGCACTGGTGTTTCTTGTGCCGGAGCAGACCGAACCGGGTATTGCGGTACCTCTGTTAATCATTTGTACCGTGGCAATCGGAATAACTATCGCCAGGGCAGTACGTTCCATTCGCGCGAGAACATCTCTCTTTAACGTTTGCAAGGAATCGGTGCCGTCCCTACTTGCCTACTGCGGGCTTTTGATAATTGCCATATTAATTCTTAGAGGTTTTTCAAAGAGCCTTATCTGGATGTTACCAGTCGTTATAGTATTGCTGGCGATAGCTATACGCAATGCATGGGAACTGCTGGCTGTCGTACGAAAGTGATTACCGGCTACCTGGATTTCTTTTATCCTTGATCAATATTCCCACTTTGCGTATTCAGGTATATGCTTCATGTCCTCGTATATCCAGACCATCCGGTCCAGGTACCAGCTTTTTCCCAGGTACGCCAGCGCTATTCCCAGTATCGCCGGCCATACAGAGAGCGTCACGATAGCCCATATCGACAGTAACATGCCGAGAGAAGATACGACGTTGAGGATGAGTGGTGCGGTCTTGTGATACGCCGGGATATCTATCCTGTCCCTGTTCGACCATACCCGCTCTCCGAGCACAGACTTCGATGCCCAGTTCTTCGTCGATACTGCTTTTTTGAAGAACACCGGATTGAAGAACATCCAGGCCAGGGATAGCGCAGCAGGGACGGCGGCCCACCAGCCTATCCATATCCTGCTCCAGAATGCCAGGACGATCAGGGGCAACACGGAGTATCTGGTCCACACGCTCCAGGGATTGGCGTGTTTCATCCAGTTTTCATCGGTCAATTTGAACAGTTTTGCTATATTTCTTTCGAGTGTCATATGTTATTACGTATTATACGCTGTCTTTGTATCAAGTGGAACGTAAATTTCAGCAGGAAGTTCAATCCCGATCGTTACTATTTATATTTTTAAGCTTTCTTATTGTGGGGTAACTGTTACAGAGACGGTATCCTATCTACATATCCTTTTCCTGAAGAATAAATTCGAGCCGCACAGCATATAGCAGTCCCATTCTCTGTATGTATTTGTTGCCAGTTCTTCCACTGTATTGAAAGGCCCTTCCAGCCTTTCCCCCGGCTTGATTGTACCGAGCGTGCCGGTATTTATAACGTAGAACCGGCCGTTTTCAAAGACAAGGCATGCCGCATGGGCTACTTTTACATGTTCAGTATAAAAAACAATTCTGCATGTGGCATGCTCCGGACTATCTTCAAAATCAGTCTCATAAACATATCCGTTAGTAGTAAGCGCCTCGAATGCCAGAGCCGCGTGATCGGCGCATATTCCCCTTTTGTCTTTATATACGGATTCCGCATCCCTGTATGTCAACGGTTTATCGTCCGCGCGTATCAGTGCGGCGATGTCATACGGTATATTGTCTTTCATAAATTCGGCGACAAGATAAGGAGAATTTATTCTCTTAAGGACGGTTGTATAGTCCGTCCAAAGCGGGCCCCATTTGTTCAAGTCGCCGTAATAGTACGGCGACTTCGTGTTTCTCCATGCAAGGTCTATCAAATTGTTCAGAGAGTATTTTTCCGAGAGGCCGGTCAAGGCTTCACTGTCCGGCTCTTGATATTCGAATATTGCCAGCAACATTTGTAACGGTGTGCAGTAGGCCCTTTTCTCACGCAAACCTTCCGCATTCATCTTTGCGAAAGTCTCGTTGTAAGGAAAGTTGTTCGTCCAGTAAATGATGTCTTCCAATCCTTCTACGGATTCAACGGTCATCTCTCCACCGCTGTCGAATTCCGGAAGCCGATTTATCTCGTTTGCAAGTTCCGCATCTTTCAGTCCGGCGATATAAGTACCGACCAGTTCGTTTGCGAAGGTATCTCTGTCGGCAAGGAATTGCTTTTCTATATCCGTGAACCGGTTGTCGCCCTGAATGCAAAGCATATTCCTGACCGCATATTCCGCGAATTCACTATCCGGCAGTTCCGATAAATATGATAACCATTCCATTCCGTCACCGTTCAAATCGAACTGCGATATCAGCCTATCCTTGACGTCATCCGGGAAACCGGAAAGGAAGTCCATCCCTCTGTTCTCACTTTCTGATATCAGAGAATCGGCTGTGACAAGTTCGACCAGCTTTGCCCGGCTGGGTTGTGTAAAAGACGGAATGGCGGTGACAAAGGCGAGATCGGCCGAGCTTATTTCCCCATCCGCTGCCAGTTTTATGAGGTTGTTTTGTTCATCCGTCGAACAGAACGGGAGCGTATCAATAAATTGTTTCTTTTGCTCATCCATTGAAAAACCGAGCGGTCTCAATCCCCGGACGACTCCG
The DNA here is from genome assembly GCA_964485235.1 of uncultured Dehalococcoidales bacterium. Lineage (GTDB taxonomy): Bacteria > Chloroflexota > Dehalococcoidia > GIF9 > UBA5629 > CAZAIO01. Next base: position 17,421 of record CAZAIO010000024.1, on the reverse strand, counting down.
GTGGAAAGGCCCAGCCCCGATGCATATTTTACTGTTTGATTCAGAACACAACCCGACCATGCGCAGACAAGTAAAACCGGGATAGCGAGAACCCTGATGGTATTTTGTAACTGCCTGCTTGTTATTTTCATGGTATTATCAGGTTCCGGCTTATTATACGCCCGTATACTTCGTAATGGAATACTGTATACGAAATCAATAAACTCCTGCAGAAAAAACGTCTTATATTTGTGCGTATTTTTTCACAACTACCTCTATGAATTAAAAATATTTATTTATAAAATCGAACATAAATAGGGAAGGTCCGATGAATATCCTGATGATAATTTTAGCTGCTTATTGTATTGCGGTTGTTTCCGGTATCATATACAATCGCAGCAGTAATGCGGATAATAATTGCAGGAGGCTGATATGAAAAAGAAGCTTGGAGCAGTGAATTGTATGTATCCGCTGCCTACTACACTTATCGGTGCTGTCGTAAATGGAAAGCCGAACTACATTGCCATTGCGCATGTCGGTATCGCCGACCCCGGTTCCATATCTCTGGGAATGGCCAAGGCACATTACACGAATGCCGGCATTAAAAAGAACGGCACATTCAGTGTGAATATTCCGTCGGTCGACATGGTGAAGGTGACAGACTACTGCGGCCTGGTCTCAGGACGGAACAGCGATAAGTCCGGTCTGTTCGAACCTTTTTACGGCGTACTGAAGACGGCCCCCATGATCAGCGAATGCGCGGTTAATATGGAATGCCGTTTGTTGCATACCGTCGACCTGCCCCGCCATGACTTTTTTATCGGCGAGGTCGTCGGTACGTATGTCGATGAGAAGTACCTTACTGATAACTTTGTTGATTTTGCGAAGGTGAACCCGGTCCTTTTTGCCATGTGCGACAGGAGCTACTGGAAATTGGGAGATCGGTTTGCCCGGGCATGGGATATCGGAAAAGGATATAAACCCGGCAAATGAAATACATGTTCTGTAAACTCCGGAATACTATTGACGGTATGCCAAACGCATGTACCGGTTTTATACGGTTAAATTTTAATATGATATATATTCACTCTTCAGGTTATTGACAGTCATAAACAACCGTAGTAAGGTAATTCATTACGCAGGAGGTTATCGAAATGGGGAATCAGTTGAGCAGGGTCACGGTGGTGATATTAAAAGCCATCGCACTGGCAATGGGGGTGGCTGTTGTTGTGCTTGGTATTATGGGTGCGACAACGATGGAAACGAGTGTTATGCTTCTCGGTATAGGGCTGCTTGCTATGGCGCTGAGCGCTTTCACCGGTGTAAAAGAAGCGGATTGAACGGGATAAAGAGTCCCTGTTAAATTCCGGAAAAACCAGACCGTGCGTCACCGAAAAGTCGCGCTGTATAATTATTGACCTTGTCCTGTTTCTCGTGTATTATCTTGCGCAATTGACTGATAAATAGAGCAGTCCGCCGTGAGCTGCCGGCGCTTTTCTTTATCGCTGATTTCATCGTGTTGGAAGGACCGCCCTGACCGCACGGGGTAGATTAAGAGTACTAAGTTGAATATACTGCACGATACTGTGACACAGGAGCCCAAAAAGGGCTCGTTTTTTACAAATATATTGCCTTTTTTTATCGTAGCGCACTGTGTTCATCACCTGCTGACGGCGTTGCCGCAACCACTTTTACCATTCATCCGCGCGGAGTTTAACCTCAGCTATACGCAGTCAGCGTTCGTTATTTCTGCTTTTACTCTATCGAACGCATTCAGCCAGCTTCCGGCTGGCTTTCTGGCAGACCGTATCGGCACGCGCGTGCTTATTACCGTAGGCATTGTAGGTGTTGCAGCAGCAGGAATCCTGGTCGGTCTTTCTCATACCTATGTCATGATGCTCGTTTTTCTTATGTTGATGGGACTTGCCGGCGGTGGTTATCATCCGGCGGCGACGCCGATGATCTCCTCGGCAGTAAAGCCGAACCAGCGGGGCAGAGCGCTGGGATTTCACCTGATTGGAGGCCAATCGGCATATTTCCTGACGCCGGTTATTGCCGGAGCTATTGCAAGCGCGAATATTTTCGGTTTGAGCTGGCGAGGCGCATTTCTCGTGCTGGCTATTCCCACGGCGATATTCGGAATATTCTTCTACTATTTCTTGAAACGACGTCCGGATATAAGCCAGGGTGGAGCATCTACAAAAAAGCACATTGATGAACCGCCACCCGCGCCGGGATACGTAAGGCGCCTGGTATCGTTTCTGATACTGACCGTACTTGGCAGCGGGCTGGCTATGTCTATCACGGCTTTCTTGCCTCTCTATGTTGTAGACAAGTTAGGCGCCAGCGAACAGGTTGCTGCATCTATCCTGTCCGTAATCTGGTCGTCAGGTCTCTGGGTAGGTCCGATAGGGGGCTACCTTTCCGACCGGATCGGCAGGGTGCCGGTTATTGTTGCGACCGGACTGATGAGCGCTTTTTTTATCTACACTCTCAATTTTGCTCCATGGGCTGTCGCATTTATAGCGGTACTTTTGTTTTTTGGTATAAATAACAACATGCGGATGCCCGTCGCAGAGGCGTTTATAATCGATCAAACAACAGTACGGAACCGTTCCACTATATATGGTATGTATTACTTTACCATGGGCGGGACGGGTGCTGTATTCGCTCCGATAATGGGCTCCATAATAGACCACTGGGGTTTTAATGTATGCTTTACCACGGTAGCCATTTTGGTGGCGACAGTAACGCTCATATGCGCACCGTTCCTACGGGGCGGCAGGAGCCACACCGTTTAATAAACATACCGGTATACGGAACTGAATACGGAAAGTGTTTTAGAAAAGTCCGAGCACCGATCGTAAAAGCCAGAGTATCAGGATAATCACTCCGATAATAAGAGCGATATGGAGCAGCCAGCCAAGGCTGCGGAAGAATATAAAACCGAGCAGCCACAATACCAGAATGATAATACCGATTGTTAATAACAGGCTCATAGTTAATTTCCTTTCTTTTTTAAAATAAAATTATGGTATCCAGCGTTGACGTATGACAACGGGGACCGTTTCTCCGGAGGCCGATGGGACAAGGTGTAAATTATAAGAAATATAATTACCGGTTGTATTGTCTATGCGGTACTCGAAATCAGTGACCGCTGTTGTGTAGCTTACCTTCGTTTCCCAATGAAAAGGGTCCCGCTGTATTTTCTCACCATTTACTTCAAGCGACGCTTCGGCAGGCAGATATTCAAACCAGAAATCGATAGGTTTTTCCGCTGTGACCTCTGTCTCCTCAGATTGTCCAGCCGGAATACCGATCGAAAATATGCTGTTGTTCCGGTCGACCACTATGTTTCGAACGGTATATCCGTCGTTGTTGTCCGGTGTTTCTGTTGCCGCTGGTGTTTCCGGCTCCGGCGTTATATCCGTTTCCGGTTGATCGCCCTGCGGCGGAAAAGTGTATACAGGAACGTCATCTGTCTGCGGGGGAGCTTGGCGGCAGGACAACATCAGTATGCAGAGAACCGCAACGCTTATCAAAATAGAAGAATGAATACCTTTCATCAATACTTATTGTATCATTGAAGAGGTAAGAATATATACTTATTGTTCACTTGATTTTTAGCCTGCGGTATTTCGGAAGCTGCGTTTTCAACCGGAAATGCCGGGCAGCAGCGGTATACCCGGTACCGTAATAAGAAACAATAGTGATGTTTGTAATACCCTATTCCTTAACGTTTACTCAAGGAAAAACTTTTAAATTGAGCGCCATGACGTAGAAACCGCCTGTTATATCGGGCCGGGGTCTGTTTATGCCTTATTCGACAGATATCCATTCCAGATATCATCGAGCAGGTTCTGCGGTGCGGAGAGCGGTGTCGCTGGAGCCGGACGTATGAGCATTATCGGTTTAGAGCCCTCTTCCACGATTTTGTTTACTACATTGCCGTATACCAGCCGGTTTACACCGGTACGGCCCTGGGTTGCAATGACCGTCAGGTCGATATTCTCATCCCTTTTAACTTGCAGGATTGTCTTTGCCACTTCACCGGTCAGCGCCTTAACTACCATGGATTTCACTTTTATACCTTTGCTCTTCATGTGAGCTGTTATCTTGTCCATGTAAGTTTCCGAGAGTTTTTCGACCTCTTCCCACATCTCGTCACGGTATCGTGCCCATTTCTCATTGATCGGACGGGAGCCGTATGACGGAACGACCGGCGGTTCGCAGATATGGAGGAGCAGGACTTCTTTATCGGTATTTTCAGCAAGCTCGATAACATAGGGGAAAGTAGACTCGGAGAACGGGGAACCGTCGACCGGCACGAGTATTTTCTTAAAGTCCGAGAAAGGCTCGGAAGACTTTCCCTTCACGAGGAGTACCGGGATCGATGTGCCGTAGAGGACTTTCTGTGTTATACTCCCGAACATCCACCTTTTTGCTCCGGAGTAACCGTGTGTTGCCATGACGATCAGATCAAATTTATTTTCGTCGGCGTACTTGATTATTTGTTCCGCCGTATCGCCATTACCAATGGCTGTCGTAGTGTTTATACCTTCTGCATTGAGTTCTCCGGCATTGACCTCAAGATATGACGCGAAAAGGCGGTCGCGCCTGTCAACGAAAATGCTTAGACTCACCGCATAAAGCGTCAGGTTGCTGTTTTTCAGCTTTGCAATAGCCCTGGCATACGGTAGAGCCTTTTCGGCTATGTCCGAGCCGTCCAACGGTACAAGTATATTTTTATATGCCATAACACTTCCCTTCCGGTATGTTATCAATTATAAGCTATGCGACCACTACTGACAATGGTCTTTCTCCCGTTCTGTCTTTTTAGTGCATTATAGTTTACAGAATATTATCCGGCGACCGATGTGATTATTTCTGAATGATCTCGACTGTAAAGGAACATTTTTTTATGACTCAGGTTACAGATTATTTAATGTATTTTACGGATAATGTGAATAGTTTGTATAGGGGGGCGAGGTATGAACAGAGGTTTGAAAATAGGGATTATTATCGGGAGCGTTGTAATTGCTGTTTTATTTGTAGGTGCGATTATGTCGGCTGTGTTCGGAGGTTGGCGGTATGATGGCTGGGGAATGATGGGACCTTCTATGATGGGAGGTATGGGATTCTGGTGGTTGATGCCTGTTCTGGTAGTCGTTTTCTGGGGACTGGTTATATGGGGACTGGTTACATTGGTCCGTTCTCTGGGTTCTTCGACCGGCCATACCGGTTCGATGCGTTCCTCATCGGCCGTTGAGATTTTGAAAGAGCGATATGCACGCGGCGAAATCAGTAAAGAAGAGTTCGAAGATAAAAAGAAAGACCTGTTATAAGGAAATATGAAAACAGGCTGTAGATAATAAAATGTATAGCCACGTTTTTATCGTGAAGTATACCTGATGTAAATGAAGGTATAGCAGAATACTGAATATATTCTCCTTTAATACGTTGCCGCATCGATCATGTGATTGATGCGGCTTTTTTTCAATCGAAAGCGTAATCCCGATATATGAAAATAATGTCCCGGGATACAGTGTGACCGAAACATTTTCTCTTTAAATCGATCTGAACAAACGTAAATAATTATCTCAGTTTCTTACTCCGGTTTATGAATTTTAATATATCTGGGGGCAAGGGTTGCATGGATCAACAGGATAGGGCTGTCGACCTTGATAATATTTGTGGGACTATGGATAAATCCTTTTGGAATATATATAGAGGTAGGAGATGTTATCATATATTTTTCCTGCTCCTCTCCGAGAAATACTTCAATTTCCCCTCCTAAATCTTCCAGGCCGTCAGGATTAAATCCAAGAAATGTCAAGTAGATATCGAAGTCATGTTTATGTGGAAACGATTCTACGACCATAGGCTTTCTTATAGGCAGGTAGACAATGGAAAAATCGGAATTAAAATCTCTTTCGCCGATTATATTTATGGCAGGTCCCGGTTCTACCTCTTCTATTGAGTGTGTGATCACATACTTGCCATATTTTCTTTCAACCACGGTTTTGTTACCTCCTTTTTTCCTGTATTCTTCAAAACTGAAATAAAGTAAGGATATTATGCAGTACCCGGTTTATCGGCCGGTTTTTTAACCCGTATACCGTGCGCCGTGAGATATAAATCTCCTTATTGAAGGGTTCCCTAATAACGATCTGTTTGAGCATTGTACCATAACGTATTATTCTGCGGTTTTTCTGCTGTTTCCGAATCAGGTAAATGACCCTATAGCCGTATCGCGAAAGGCGCTGTATATGCATGAAAGCGCTTTAATAATATTTTAATAATTGACTATTATCCTGTAAGCAAGGTGATTGAATATGATGAAAAGAATTATTACATTACTAATGGTTTTGGCGCTTATCTGTTCTGTAACGGCCTGTACGTTCGGGCCGTTAGGGTCTACAAGTACTATGAAAACACCCGGTACAACTGACAGCTTACCGGCAAGCAGTTCGATCGCTTTAGATGGTCTCGTTACTGCATCATATAATGACGAGGATGAAGATTCAGATTATGATGATTCCGAGATTTCCTGTATTTCACTTGCCGGCGATTCGATTTCAATCGACGGGGCAGGTGCTGTCGTTGACGGCAAACAAATTGCAATCACATCGGCAGGTATATATAGCATAAGCGGAACACTAAACAACGGGCAGATTATTGTACTTACCAAGGACCAGGAAACGATAAAGCAAGCTATGGATAGATTCCTGTCGAACCATAAAGTTGTAGAAAAGTCCTGCGGTATCGTTTAATGCTTTGCCGATAAGAACAACGTTTTAATTATCCACTCGTATTCATTTCATCAGCATAACAGGTAAAGTACTATATAAATAGGACTAAAGTACTGGTAATACCGGTACTAACGAGGGATATACGAAACGTGTGAAGTATGCCAGACTATATCCAGACACTTTTAAAGGTGAGCGAATATGCCTGTAGAAATGAATGGTCACACATATTATAGAACTGCTGAGGTCTGCCGAATAGTTGGCCTCAGCAGGACAACGTTTTTTCGCTGGTTAAAGGAAGGAATATTAAAGGAATCCGGGCATAGGGATAGGAGGCAGTGGAGACTATTTACTGTAGACGAAATAGCTGCATTCAAGACAGAGGCTCACCGAATCATAAAAATACACGGCCAGAGCGATAAATTTGAGTAAATAAATATAAACCGGGCGTTCTTTTCGAGGTGGGAGGTGCGAAGTGAAGAACGATAGTAAAAATGAGACGGAGTCCATTGCGAAAGCAGGTACCCGGCGCAAGACAACGGCACAGCGGTTAAAAGACTCCGAACTGAAGTATCGGCGTCTGTTTGAAACAGCTCAGGACGGAATTCTGATCCTCGACTCAAAAACAGCACAAATTACCGATGTTAATCCTTTTTTAATTGAAATGCTTGGGTATTCCAGGAAGGAATTTTTAGGGAAGAGGCTCTGGGAAGTGGGCCCATTCGATAATACTCAGATAGCCAAGTCAGCTTTTGTGGAATTGCAGAGACAGGGCTATATTCGTTACGAAGACTTGCCGCTCGAAACTAAGAAGGGCAAGTTGATTAATGTAGAGTTTGTCAGCAATGTCTATTTAGTTGATGCTACTACGGAAGTGATTCAGTGCAATATCCGGGATATCACCGAGCGCAAGGAGGCAGAGGATGCACTGAAGGAAAACCAGCAACAACAGCTACAAATAAGGGATGAATTTCTTTCACGGATGTCACACGAACTGCGCTCTCCTCTGACTCCTATTCACCAGTTTGTCACGATTCTGTTGGACGGGCTGGCAGGTGATCTTAGCGCTGAGCAACGTGATTATTTACTCGTTATTCTAAGAAGTGTTAACGCACTCCGAACTATGGTCAGTGATCTTCTGGAAGTCACCCGCGCTGAGTCAGGCAAACTAATCGTTGACCTTCGTTGTGTCTATCTGCCTGAATTGGTATCGCAAATAACTAAAACATTCCAGCTTGTTAATACCAAAAACTTAGTCGTATCCTTCGACGTTCCTGATAACCTTCCCCCTGTCTGTGCCGATCCGGGCCGTGTTCAGCAGATTCTTGATAATCTCCTGAGTAACGCTATTAAATTCTCACCTGAAAAGGGAAATATTCGTGTACAGGCACGGATATCGAATCAAAATGGCGGATTCCTTCGTATATCTGTGATCGATAGCGGACCTGGTATTGCACTCGCGGAGCAGAAGAAGATCTTTGACTACCTATACCAGATAGAAGGTCAAAACGAAATAAATGGGACCGGTTTTGGGATCGGTCTCTATATATGCAAAGAGTTAGTTTCCAGTCATGGCGGACGGATCTGGGTGAAAAGCCGACCAGGGCACGGGAGCACCTTTTCCTTTACCTTGCCTGTCTTTTCACTGGAACGCCAGCTTGATTCTATCGTCAAAGCGGCCGACCTGATAACACATTCTGTCGCCCTTATTACGGTGGAGATATCCCACAATGAAAACCATCCGCTAAAGAGGAAACCCGATGAAGCAGCACTGCGGGACGCCTGGAGTGTTCTACAGAAATGTGTGCTTCCCAATCTAGTCGTGCTCTTGCCCAGAGTACCACATACAATGTCCAAAGAGTTTTTCTTCATTGTAGCCTGTGTCAATAAAGATAGTGCACGGGTATTGGTAGAGCAGCTTCATCATAAGTTGGCGGAATGCCGGAGCCTTCAAGATTCAGGGCTCAATCCAGAGGTTTCCTTCACATTGCTGAATATCCGCTTGATGGGGGATAAAAGCCTATCGAAAGAACTCGTGAATGATAAAGTTGTAGATGATATCGAGGACTTAATGAAAATAGCATTACATAAAAATGGAGGTTTATATGAGTGGACGAAAAGTCCTCATAGTGGATGACGATAAAGACATGTTGCGGGGGATGCACATACGATTGAAAGCTAATGGCTACGACGTGGTCTTTGCTGCTGATGCTATCTCAGCTATTAGCGTTGCCCGAAAAGAAGAGCCGGATGTCATCATTCTTGATATTGGTCTGCCTGGCGGCGATGGTTTAACCGTTATGGAACGATTGAAATCGCTTCTCCCTGTTGCCCATATTCCCGTTATTATTCTTACTGCTCGTGATGCAGCGACTTACAAGGAACGGGCTATCAATGCCGGAGCATACGCCTTTTTCCAGAAGCCTGTTGATAATGATGAACTATTGGAATCTATTCAAAAAGCCCTGGGAGTGTCCAATTAAAGCAAATAAAAAAGGGGATATGTGGAATTTGTAAAGTATGTCAGAATATATCCATGTACGATTAGACGTGAGCGAAAATGCCTGTAGAAATAAATGGTCAAACATATTATAGAACCGCTGAGGCCTGCCGAATGATTGGCCTTAGCAGGACTACTTTCTTTCGCCGGTTAAAGGAAGGAATATTCAAAGAACCTGAGTGTAGGGACAGGAGGCAGTGGAGACTATTCACTAAAGATGAAATAGTTGCATGTGCGGTAGAGGCTTACCGAATCACAAAAACACACAGTCAGAGCAATAAAATTGAGCAGATAAAAACAAACCGGGTGCTCTCGTTGAGATGAGAGGTGCAAAGTGAAGAACGATAGTAAAAAAGAGGCGGAGACCATTGCCAAAGCAGATATCCGGCACAAGACAACGAAACAGCGGTTAACAGACTCCGAGTTGAAGTATCGGCGTCTGTTTGAAGCAGCCCAGGACGGAATTCTGATTCTGAACGGAGATACCGGTCACATTATCGATGCCAATCCGTTTGTTATAGACCTGCTGGGATATACGCGGAAGGAACTCCTGGGTAAACAACTCTGGGAAATCGGAGCATTCAAGGACATCGATGCCAGCAAAATAGCCTATACGGAGTTGCAACAAAAAAATTACATTCGATACAACTGTTTTCCCCTCGAAACGAAAGACAAACGACTCATCGACGTAGAATTTGTATCCAATGCATATCAGGTTGATGGATCGCGAATTATTCAATGCAATATACGTGATGTCACAGCTCATATGAAGCTGGATCTACTATTGCAGCAGAAAAGTGAGCAGAGCGAGGAGAAACATCGTATTTTATTTGAGACTATGGTTCAGGGAGTGTTGTATCAGGATGCACACGGAAAGATTGTCGCAGCCAATCCAGCCGCAGAGCGAATCCTTGGCTTGACCATTGACCAGATGATCGAACGAACATCTGTTGATGCACGATGGAGGGCAATACACGAAGACGGCACGGAGTTCCCGTCTGAGACTCATCCTTCAAAAATAGCACTGCAGACTGGAAAACCTGTAATGAATACAGTCATGGGTATTTTTCACCCGTCTGAAGAAAGCTATCGCTGGATACTTGTCGATGCTGTCCCGCAATTCAGGCCGGGGGAAGACAGACCATATCAGGTATATACGACGTTTACCGATATAACGCAGCTTAAACAGTCCGAAACGGCACTACGAGAGAGCGATGAACGCTATCAGGCGCTCCTGGACCGTTCGAATGATCTGGTATATCTCCATGATTTTAAAGGAAATTTCATCGAAGTAAATGTCGCTGTATTGATCCTGCTCGGATATAAAAAGGAAGAAATCATCGGGCATAATTTTACATCGATAATAAGCAGGGACCAGATTTCCACGGCTGCTAAAGTGCTTCGAGAAATAAGAAAAACCGGTACACAGAAATACCTGAGTGAATACCGTTTAAAATGTAAAAACGGCGACTATGTTTATGTAGAGACCAAAGAAACCGCTGTTTACAGAAACGGGAAACCTTATGCAATATTGGGGATCGGGAGAGATATCACTGAACGCAAGCAGTCTGAAGAGTTACTGAAAGCCTCGGAAGAGAAATTGCGCCTTATATTTGAGTCGGTGACCGATGGCATTACCATCACCGATCTGGACGGAACGGTACTTGATCTTAATAAGGCAGTGGTTCGGCTGCATAAGTACAACAGTAAAGAGCAACTTATCGGTAAAAATTTCCTGGAGTTAATAGTAGATAAAGACCGTCATCTGGCATATGAAAACATGAGAAAGACTCTGGCAGTGGGCTATAGTGGTGTGGTTGAGTTCACTTTATTAACTAAAAATCGTAGAAGATTCGCTGCTAAATTAAGTACAGCGTTGATACGAGACAACGATGGGAATCCAATGGGATTTGTTACGATCACAAAAGACATCACTGAGCGTAAAAAAATAGAAGCACAGAAAAAGCTGATGGAACAGAAAGCCCAGTTGAACAGCCGTATGGCTGCCATAGGGGAAATGGCATCGGGCATAGGCCACGAGATCAACAACCCGCTCACGGGCGTAATCGGCTACGCACAACTCCTGCAGAAAATGGATGTGCCTCCGGATATCAGGGAGGCAGTGGATGTGATAGATGATGGTGCTCAGCGCGTTGCCGACATCGTGAAGAGGCTGCTTACCTTTGCTCGAAAGCAGAAGCCGGAGCGGGAATATGTCAGTATCAATGAGATACTGGAGACCACCCTTGTCCTCCGCAGGTACTCCATGGAGACGAACAATATCAAATTGACCACCCGTCTTGATCCCGATCTGCCCCTTACTGTAGCAAATAGCGGACAGCTTCAGCAGGTGTTCCTCAATCTGATTATAAATGCCGAGTGGGAGATGAAGCATGCCCATGGCAAGGGGCATCTCATTATAACAACCAAATATCTGGATGATATCATTCGGATATCAATTAAAGATAATGGACCTGGCGTAGCCAGTGAAAACATGGAGAGAATATTTGATCCCTTCTTCACCACTAAGGAACCGGGAGAGGGTACCGGACTGGGGCTCAGTATATGCCATCAAATAATAAGTGAACATGGCGGCAAAATGTTCGTTGAGAGCCAGATGGGAAAAGGAGCCACCTTTTTTGTTGAATTACCCGTGTTATCCAAGATAGAACAGAAAAAACAAGTGAAAGAGGGTATGCAGAAACCCATGCCTGTAGCCAGAGCAAAGATACTGGTAGTAGACGATGAAGTATCGATAGATGCCTTTTTAAAACAGGTGCTGATTGAGGCAGGACATGAAGTGGAAACCGTTGAGGATGCAAATACTGCGCTGGCGAAAATAAAGAATACAAAATACGATCTCATTTTAACGGATATAAAAATGCCGGGCATGAGCGGTATCACGCTTTATAACCATGTAAAAAAAATTACACCGGACCTGGGCGAAAAGATACTGTTCATCACCGGGGATATTCTGGGGGCAGATACAAAAGTGTTTCTTAAAAACGCCAAAACCAGATATATAAAAAAACCGTTTGATATCAACAAGTTGATGGAAGAAATTAACGGTGTGCTTTGCCGGGACCAGTCTGGTTAGACACTATAGAATATACTTATCGTTGATGATGACCTTGCCGTTCTGAAATTCCGTGAGCCAATCAGTTTGGGTAGAAATGAAGCGAAGCCAGCTATCAAGAGCCCAGGTCACCTGTCAAAGTGCGGCTGTGATCATTTTTTGTATCGTTATCTCTCTATTCAAATTCATCTTTAGATAGGCAATCAATATAATAGCTGGTATCCCCGGACTGATAGAATAGCTGAAAGTCCCCAATGTTGTCAGAACGCCGGAAATGATTGACGAATTCCTCCGATTAACGGGCCTGTTTGTCTTTCCCGCTTTTCCCATAATTATTGATTAAGCTAATACCAGAGCCGTGATAAAGCCTATGATGATACCCCCCACGATTCCTATAGCAATTATTGGAACGTAAGCGCGAACTATTAACGCAGTCGGCAGACTGAGCCCCAGGCCAAGTAAGGCTCCTGTAGCTACAGGATCTAGCCCGATAGTAATGTTCGGAATGATAAAACCGAGCATAAAACGTTCAATAAATGCACCAATCAGGGCTTCGATCTTTTTGCGTTTATTCTCAAATTTCATAGGTATCATTATCAATACGTCGATGATACCGAAAGCCAGACCACAGGTTATTCCCAGGGTGATATGGTTCATTGTTGCCTCTTTATTAAAATATACCGTAATGTAAAGGTATTCTCACAAATATGTTAAATCGTATCCTTTTTAAATCCGGCTGCTACCGTTATTATTTGCGGTCATTTCGTCAATTGCCACCCCGGTATTATCGGGGTGGCAATTAAAGGCAAATTCAGCAATACGCCTGTTTTAATAAATGCGATTAAAGGCCGGATGTAGGTTCAGAGCGTACATTATTTGTTTCATCGGTTTCTGCCACAGCTTCATTGTAATCGGCTTTTACCGATACACTGGTGCCGAAACCGGTCCAGTTATAAGTGGCAAATTTTCTGGTCACTTCTTGACCCGGAGCAAGAGTTCCGACGTTGTCCAGAGCGACAGGAGTGACAGGATAGGTGGCAGGATAGAATACGAGCCTTGTCGTGCTCGGGCCTGACTCTCCGAGCCCCTGGTTCTTTATCTTGTAATAGATTTTATCTCCGGTTATTTCCGAAACTTTCCAGATGTCCGTGATTATCAGGTCGGGAGAAAGCGTCAAAACGTAACCGGGTACTATTATCATTGTGCAGAGCCATGATTCCGTGAGCTCGTTATTCGATTCGTTGCTTTCAGTCACCGTATCGTTCTTATCAGCCCGTACGGTCATGCTGTCGGTTGTGCCGGAACATGAGTACGAATAGGAAAAGCTCTCTTCGCTGGATTCTCCGGCAGCCAGCGGGTCTACCGGGTCGTTCGCCTTCACGGCGCCGTCTATAACCAGCACAGAGATAGATGCTCCCGCATCTGCGTTGCCCTGGTTTCTTATCGTATAGGTAATGGTGGTATCATTACGCGCTATGTCCTCGATAATGAGGTCCGGAAGTCCCGAAGGTGGAATGGCAACAGGTGTTACCATAACCTGAGCTGAAGCTGTTGTGCTTCCTACTGTATTAGAAGCGGTAAGCGTGTACATCGTACTTGTCGCCGGGGATACCACTCTTGTGCTGCTTAAGGCTACATTGCCGATCCCCTGGTCTATTGTCACCGTTGCCGCTCCGGTCACTGTCCAGCTTAGTGTCGAAGACTCTCCCTCTACAATATTTACAGGAGAGGCATTAAATACACTTATTACCGGAGGGTTGGTGGGGTTAGTGGCGACCGGCTCACCGGCAATCGAAACACTGCCGGTAACTTCTTCAGACCATGCACCCCTCTCGTTCTGTACTTTGAAATAGATCGTATGCGTTCCATCCGACAGGGACGAAGTTTCGAAGCTGTTTTTCGCACTCAACTCTCCGTCTTTATCGGAACGCCATCTATACGCTACTATACTACTGGCAGGGTCGGTGCCGTGACCTTCAAAGCTTACCGGCTCTCCCTGGTTGGCGTCTTTAGGTGATATTGAATCAATGTATGCGGTTGGTTTCTGTGTGCTGGGTTCGGGATTAGTTATAAAACACCCGGTAGCCATCATGAGAATAATCAGCGGTATAATAAGTAATAGTTTTTTCATTAGCAACCTCCTTTTAATCGTTGTCCGGCATATAAACCGGGCTGCCGGACTAATTCCTTTTGTACAACCTCCAATCGTTCAAGCTCAGTCCATATCGGGGACATCCAATTTGCGGTTAACAGGTACATCGCACCGGTTTTCATGAACAATGAAATCACGGCGATGGGTTCTCTACTCTCGTAACGACCACAAGTATCTTTAACTATACTATAGAATATTTATGTGTTCTGCAAGTAATGTCCGCTGCTTCTCATATCGGCTTACAGGGCGGGCTGTTAAGGCGACCAGGCGAGCGACTGCATTTCAGAAATGCTGATCTTATATTTAAAGGCGCCGAGGTGTCCGTAATTTCCGCCATAATGGAATATTCCCGTAGCGAGGACTTTGCCGTACCTCTCCGACGGTCCCATCGTATGTTGTTCATAGAACCCGTTATAGACATCGGCGGGTATATTGCCTTCAATCCAGAGCATTCTCCCGCCGGGTATCAGGTGGCCCTCAGCATAGCCGGACGGCTTCAATTCTTCACTTAATACAATAGTCTCGAACCCGAGGAAGACAAATCCTTCGATTGTAATATTTTTATCGTTATAATGGCGGGGACGGGACAGCAGTTGATCGAAGGTTACAGGCAAACTACTGTCAGGGGCATTTCCGGTGCACCCGGCAGCCCCCGGTATAATTGCGAGCGATAACAGGATGGCGACTAAAACTATATTACCGGTTACTCTCCGCATATCGGCTATCATATCATAGTACTGTCACTTTGTTTATTTGTGATGATGCGGATATTCTATACGCTCAGCAGTTGTTATCCTGTGCGTATACAGGGAGCGCAATTTTCCCTCGCTCAATTTTGAGTTGTGGTATGATGTTAAGACCGAAAACCACTGAAAGGATGATTATGTACGATATCCCTCATCTTGATATGGAAAGCATATGCCGTCTTTACAATGACGACGCTGAAAAATTGCTGAAGACGGCGGAAGAGGCACGGCAGGCAGTGAGCCGGAACGGCGTGGAGCTTTGCGCCATTGTGAACGCAAAGTCAGGCAAATGTTCCGAGGACTGTATTTTCTGTGCACAGTCGGCCCACTACGAGACCGGCATTGCCGAAACTGTGCCGTTTAATGCGGATG
Organism: uncultured Dehalococcoidales bacterium; assembly: GCA_964485235.1. Lineage (GTDB taxonomy): Bacteria > Chloroflexota > Dehalococcoidia > GIF9 > UBA5629 > CAZAIO01. The sequence continues at coordinate 1,847 of CAZAIO010000024.1, read as the reverse complement.
AAATACTTTCATATGCGCGTATGCTTGAAGGCTACGGCGTGAAACGGTTTTCACTGGTGACCAGCGGGAGGGGCATAAGCGAAAAGGACATGGAGAAGCTGCTGCCCGTATACCGCATGTTAAAGGAGAACACCGGGCTTTCTCTGTGCGCTTCTCTCGGTATTATCACTCCGCAGCAGGCGAAACGCTTGAAAGATAACGGCGTGACACGGTATCACCATAACCTGGAGACAGGGGAGAGCTATTTCCCGAACGTCTGCACCACACATACCTATCGGGAAAGATTGGAAACCGTCCGCATGGCGATGGATGTGGGATTGGAAATATGCTGCGGAGGTCTCGTCGGGCTGGGCGAGTCCGTGCAGGACAGGGCCGAGATGGCTTTTGCGCTGCGTGACCTGAACGTGAAGTCCATCCCTTTGAATATATTAATGCCGGTAAGCGGCACTCCGCTGGGCGACAGCGGCACTATGGGCGCATCCGAACTGCTGAAGACAGCGGCTTTATTCCGTTGCATCAATCCGGAGGCGACGATCCGCTTTGCGGGCGGCAGGCCACTGTTCGATATCCGGACGCAACTGGAAAGCCTGACATATGCCTTCGATGGCATCATGGTGGGGAACTATCTCACCAAAAAGGGGCTGGAGATCGAGACGGACATCGCTAACCTGGAAAACAACGGCTTTCGTATTCTGAGATAGAGGGACTCTTTCCTTAGCGGTTGCCCCGATGTAATCGGGGCGGCATGCAGGAAAAGTAGTTGTTTATCCCGCTTTTACGGCAACTTTATAGGACTCTTCGCGGGGTATTTCCTCGCCATCTTCCCTTAAACATTCTATGTGCAGGTCTATGGCTTCTTTTACGTTCTTCAATGCTTCAGCTTTATTCTTGCCCTGTGACACGCATCCGGGTAAGGATGGCACCTCAACCCAATAGCCATTTATACTATCATCCTCATGCAATATAACCGTATATTCACGTACCTGAGCAGCCATTTTTTATTCCCTTATCAGTTTAATAAACTCTTCCACAGTCAATCCGGCTTTTTTAATCTCATTCATCAATAGGCCGACGCTCAACTCGTCATGTAGTGGAATCGTCAAACGAGCGCTTCCCGCTTTTACCAGGTTTATGTGGTCCCTTTCCCCTTCTTTACAGCATAACCGAACTTTTCAAATGCCTTTACGGCCTGTTTACCGCTTATACCTCTTAGCTTTCTACCGCCTTCTCTCATTTGATAATCCGATTATAGCCCGTTTATAAACCTGATTCAATTATTCACGGCTTACTTCATTTTCGTGGGAGTTATACGCTTCGTATGACCCCACGTGTGTATAAAAGAAATTCTCCTTCTTTTCATTTAATTATTCTGATATCAAAGATCGCCGGGCTCACAGGTCCCAGCACAATCAGGATGTTGGGAACTTCGGAAAAAATCTAGGCAAGGTCAAGAGGTTTGTGGACTACATTTGTAGGTAAAATTCACTGTTTGCCTGAATGGTCTTATATGCTAATCTATACTGTGGTATACTCGTATCGAAAGATACTGACACAGCCACATGGCGCAGGCGGCACGTAGGAAAACTATCTCACCAAAAAGGGGCTGGATATCGAGGCGGACATTGAGAACCTGGAAAATAACGGCTTTCGCATTCTGAGATAACGGGACTCTTTCCTCAGCGGTTGCCTGTAGGCAGGCAGCAAGTAAAAACAGTACGTGTCACCCGTCTTCGGGTGACCGTACCGTTATATTAGGGTCACCTGAGGACAGGCGACACCTAAGAAATCAGGTTGCCAATCAGATGGGAGGGATATATCCTTGGTTTCAAGGACAAAAATGTTCGAGG